>JAFAPL010000942.1 GCA_019247135.1 Chloroflexota bacterium
GTCACGACATACCCGAACGAGCTCCCCTTCCCAGCCTCCCTCACGTTCGAGAATTTCCTCGTGTGCTTCGATTGAAACCGGAAACCGCGCCTGGAGTAGCTCATGGCTGATCTGGCCGAGTGCTTCGGCCGAGGACCATCCATACAGCGCCTCCGCGGCCGGGTTCCAGTACACGATACGTCGTTGGGCGTCACGTACGGTGATCGCGACCGGAGCAAGCTCCAGTAACAATGATTGACGGCGGAGTGTCTGCTCCGCTCTCCCGCGCTCCAGGAATTGTCCAAGTTGGCCGCCGATACCGACCAGGGTTGCTAATACATCGGGATCCGGTGATCGGACGTGGCGACTGTGGAACGAGAGCACACCGACAACTTCTCGTCCCGCATACAGCGGCAGCATGACGCCGCTGCGCAGTCCAACGGTGCTTGCGGCTTCAGACCACAGCAATCCGGCTTCGCCGGACAGGTCATCCGTCCATATCGGCTGTCCCGACTGCCACACCCGTCCCAGCAAGCCTTCACCCGGAGCGAGCGATATGTTGCGACTGGCCGTCTCGAACACGTCCATCGTTCCTGGACTCAACTGACACACTTCGGCGCAACGCAGCCGACCCGCATCGCTGTCGACGCGCCAGAGCGCACCCCAGTCCCAACCGAGCGCCTCACACACTGCCGGCAGCAGCGGAGGCGACGAGTCCGGGTCCGCGGCCGCGAGTGTCTGCGCCAGCTGGTATTGAAGGCCCAGGCGGCGGCCGCTGGCTTCGGCCAGCTCGCGTGCCTGGCGTTCGGCCGCCAGCAGCACGTCGCGCTCTGCCTCCAGGCGGCGGCGCTCGCGGACATCGCGCCCGATGGCGGATACGCCCCGAACGCTGCCCGCCTCGTCCAGGATTGGACTGAGACTGAGCGAGATATCGACGCGCGTGCCATCTTTGTGCAGGCGGGCGGTGTCCCAGGCGGGAACGCGCTCGCCCTGACGCACCCGTGCAATCATCGCGGCGTACGCGTCCAGCTGGTCGGCGGGAATGATGTCGGTCATGGGCCGACCGACACGTTCGTCGGCGGTGTAGCCGTAGAGTCGTTCCGCGCCCGGGTTCCAGCTGGTCACCAGCCCGCCGGAGGTCATGCCGGTGATCTCGTCAGCAGATGAATCGACAATGGCGACCAGTCGCGCGTGTGTGTCATCGGCCCGCCGCCGCTCGATGATCACCGCGGCCGTGTGACCGACAAGCTCCGCCGATCGCAGATGCTCGTCGGTTGGCATGCGGGGCTGGCGGTAATACATCGCAAATGTTCCCAGCAGGCGTCCATCGATCGCGCGCACCGGTGTGGACCAGCACGCACCGAGCTGGTGTCCGCGCGCGGCTTCTCGGAAGTCGGCCCACAACGGATCCGTGGCAATATCGGCAACGATCACCTGCTCGCCTCGGAAAGCTGCCGTGCCGCAAGAGCCAACGCCTGGACCGATCGCAAGTCCATCCACCAACTGGTTGTATGCGTCAGGCAGGCTCGGCGCCGCTCCGTTGCGGAGGTGGAGCCCATCGTCGTCAAGCAGCAGGATCGACGCAAGCAACCCGTTGTCCGCGAGCTCTTCGACTGCCCGGCAAAGGTTGCTCAACACCTCGGCGGACGGAGCGCCGCGAGCCATCGACTCCAACGCATTGCGCTCCGCGAGCACAAGCGCCTCCCGCCAACGGCGCTCGGTGATGTCGATACTTGTGCCCAGCCAGCGCACAAGCGAGCCGTCCTCGTCTCGAATCGGCACCGCGCGAGACAGGAACCAGCGGTACTGGCCGTCTCGCCCGCGCAGCGGAAAGGTGTCCTCCCACGGTTCGCCAGTCTCGAGGGAGGACTTGACGCGGCGCAGGACTCGCTCGATGTGGGCCGGGTGTTGAGCGCGCGTCCATCCCCAGCCCTCAACCTGGTCGGGCGTGGTGCCGGTGTACTCGTACCAGCGCTGGTTGAACCAGTAGATCGAGCCATCTGCCTCGGCCATCCACGCCAGCGGAGCGATGTTGTTGGCCAGTGTGCGGAACTGTTGCTCGCTTTCCCGGAGCGCTTGCTCGGCCTGCTTGCGCAGCGTGACGTCCATACAGACTCCACGCAGCGCGATCGGAACGCCTGCATCGTCGCGCGCCATCTGGCCGCGCGCTTCGTACCAGTGAAGCTCGCCGTTCGGCCAGATAGCGCGGTACTCGAGCCGAAGCTCACCTGACTGCAGCGCAGCCTCGAGGTCATGTCGGACACGGTCCGCGTCTTCTGGCGCGATGTGCGCGAAATACGCTTCGAGCGTGCTGCCGAACGCGCCCGGAGCAAAGCCGTGGATGGCCTCCAGCTCCCGAGACCAGGCGACCTGGTTCGTGCGCAGGTCCCAGTCCCAGGTGCCCATGTTCGCGGCCTCGAGGGCCAGCTCTAATCGCTCACGCGTGTCGGGCGTGATCACCGATCACCTGTTCGGACGAGCCGAGCCACAGTACCCATGTTATGCCGCTGCGCACGGCATCCAACGTATTTCGTGCCGACTATGATGAGCAGGCTTGTCCACGGGACTACTGGCACTCGTCGGGGGTGACGAATTCAAGCCCGGCAACGAAGAACACGACCGGCTGCTCGTGGCCCATCGGGGAGAAGGACCGGCGTACGTGGTCGCGACGGCGGCCGCGCGCCAGCGGCCTGATCTCGCCGTCGCGACAGCCCAACGATGGTTCGGCAGTCTCGGACTCGAACTCGCGGAGCTACGGGTGCTCAAGCGCTCGGACGCGACGTCCAGAACGAACGTCGAGCTGGCGGAGCGAGGGGGATTCTTCTACCTGACCGGTGGCGACCCGGGCCTCGTGGTGGACGTCCTGCGCGATAGCCCGGTCTGGCATGCCATCACCGCGGCATGGAAAAGCGGCGCCGCGCTCGCCGGGTCATCGGCCGGTGCGATGGCCTTCGGAGAGTGGACTCTCGTCCGCAAGGCCTACCCGGGCCACGCGCAGCGACGCTACAAGCCGGCCCTCGACCTCGTCCCCCGCCTGGCGGTCGCGCCGCATTTCGACACGTTCGGTCATCGGTGGGTCGATTCCTTGCTCGAGGAACCGCCGGTAGAAGATGTCGTGATCGTCGGCATCGACGAGCGGTCCGCCGCCGTGTGGGACGGCCGCGGGTGGACGGCCCGCGGCCCTGGCTGCATCACGCTGGTGACCAGTCACACGCGCGAGATTCATCCAGCGGGCACACACATCCAGATGCCCGCCCCCCGCGCGGTCGACATTGCCTAATACGGCGCGCTGAAGCGTCCCGCTACTTTTGGGGTCGAAACTCCGGAGGGACTTGCGCCGGGTCGTACCTACGATTGCGCGCTCCCGAGGGCGTACAGCTGTGTTTGCGAAGCGCTGCCGCTGGCAATGGTCACAACCGTTCCGTTCGCCTGTACCCAGCTCATGATCGAGCTGGTACCGGAGTCTTGCGGGCCGCCACCGCCGCCGACCAGTACGTAGCGCACCTGGCCCGATGCTACGAGATTGGCGAACTGATCGACCGTGAGGATCGGGTCACCGCCACTGAATCCGCCCAGCGACATGACCGGTTGACCAGTAGCGAGAATGATCGACGCCGCGCTATTCGAGTTGCTGGTTGCGGCCAGGTAGGTCGCGGACCCCTGATTGTCCTCCAGGTAACTGACGAGATCAGCGCTGACCTGGTCACCAGGTCCACCGGCGCGCTCATCGGCGATCTGCGGGCCCGCCGAAGGGATCCCGGCGTTCGATCCGTACAGCGTCGAGTAGCCCGACCACACAACTGGAGCCACAAGCAACGCGGTGATCGCCAGCCCAGCACCAGCGCGCGAAAGCAGTGCGGATTTCCGAAAGTGTGTGAGCACCAGGAGGCCACATCCGAGTACCGTCCCGGCCAGGACAATGGGGCTGAGCCAGATGCTCCAGCTGGAGTAGTAACTGAGAATGTGCAGCTGGATCAGCGCGGTCGCCAGCGACACCGCCGGCAGCACCACCCATTTGCGCGACGCCTGCCAGGCGCTTGTCAGGCCGATCGCGGCGAGGGCGGCGACTGGTGGACCGAGCGTCACGAGGTAGTAGCTGTGGAAGAAGTTGGCAATGCTGAAGAACGCACCAGCCGCAATCAGCCATGTGCCGAACACGAGCACCGTCTGTCGCGCACGATTGTTGACGATTGGCGCCCGGGCCCGGAGGACGAGCCCCACAATCGACAGCGGCAGCAGCCAGCTGGCCTGAGCTGCGAGCTGCTGATCGAACAGGCGGAACAGCCCGGCCGCGCCGTTGTTGAACATGCCGCCTCCACCGAAGCCGTCGCTCACGCTAGTGGAGTCAGACGACACGAATTTCAAACCCAATCCACTCAAGAACTGGGTGACGGATTCGTTTTGCCCAAGCAAGCGCTGGATGCCGTTGTAGCCAAGCGCCAGGGAAATAGCGGAGTTATCTTGTGTGGAGTCGATCCACGGTCGAAGATTGGCCGGCGTGAGATCGACGGCGATGGGCCACGCTAGCGAAACCGCCAGCATCGCCGCGGCTGCAAGTCCCAGGTGAAGAACGCGTCGCCGACGCGAGATGGGCGCTCCGAGCAGGTACAGCAGACCGAGCGCTGGCAAGACCAGGTACGCCTCCATCATTTTGATCTCGAAGCCGAGACCGACGATCGCGCCGGTCGCCATCAACCACTTGATCGAGCCGCGCTCGGTAGCTTTCAACCCGGTCCATACGGCGACGAGCAGTGTAAAAACAAGCAGTGAGTCGATCGTGTCGTTGCGACCAACCGCGACACTGATCGGAACCACCGCCAGCATCAGCGCAGCGAGCAGTCCCGTGATAGCACCGGATGCGCGTTTGATCAGGTGGTGAACAACCGCGACAGAACCGACTGTCGCGAGCGCTTCAGGCAGCAGAATGCTGAAGCCGGAGAAACCGAGCAATCTGGCACTGATAGCTTCGATCCAGAACCCGAGCGGGGGCTTGTCGATAGTGACGAAGCCGACCGGATCCAGAGAGTTGAAGAAAAATGCATGCAGGTTTTGGGTCATGCTGAAGACGGCCGCGGCGTAGAAAGCGTTGGACGTCCCCAACTGGTCCAGGTGCCAGAACTCGAGGAGTGCGCTGAGCAGCAGGATCGCGAGGAGGCTGAGCCGCTCCCACGGCCAGCTTCGACGCGCGGCGACGGCCCGGACGGAACCTGAGTCGGCCATTGCGGTCCGCGCGCCGACGCGTGGGTAATGAAGAGGAAACGTCATGGACACCGGAAGGTTCTCCTGTTCTTGCTCGTGCGCCAGGCGATGCGATCAGTCTGAGAGCCGGACCTTGGCCGCCCCTGTGGCGAGCCTGTGCCGATCCTGAGAATGTGTCAGTTGTGCTCTATGGGAGCGACGGCCAGCGGAGTACGCTGGGCGGCATGACGCATCCCGTCGGGACGGGCTGGCGTGAGCCGACGCGCCGCCAGTTCTTGCAGCGCGCCGCGCTCGGCATGGCAGCCAGCATCAGCACACTCGCTCTCGGAGCGTGCTCTGCGCCGAGCCCGCCCGCGGCCCCAGGCGGAGCCACCGGGCAAAACACCGCCTCGACCGCCGCGGCGCCAACCAGCCCGGCCGCGCAGCAGGCGCCCGCCGCAACCCGAGCCACGGCCGGAGGTACGCTCACCGTCAGCCAGTCAGTCGATATCAACACCCTGCATCCATGGCTGGGCACCCTGAACGTCTGGAAAGTCATCAAGGAAAACGTCTACGACCAGCTCTCGTACCAGGATCCGACAACATTCGAGTTCAAGCCCAAGCTGGCGACGGCGTTCGAGTGGACGGACAACAACACCGGGTTGCTGATCACGCTCCCGAGCGGCGTGACTTTCCACAATGGCGACAAACTGACGGCTGACGACGTCAAGTTCACCATCGACAGCATTCTCGATGCCCAGCTCGGATCATGGCTGCGAGGCTTCCTGGCCGCGGTTCAGGAAGTCCAGGTGGTCGACCCCACCCACGTGAAGCTCAAGACGACCGCCCTCGACAATCGCCTGATCCCGGCGCTCACGTACGTGGATATCGTGCCGCGCAGCATGGGCACCGATCTGGCCAAGCAAAACCCGATCGGCTCCGGCCCATTCAAGTTCACCGAGTGGGTTCCCAACGACCATATTCAACTCGACCGCAACACGGCGTACTGGGACCAGGCGCGCACGCCGAAGCTGGATCGCATCGTCTTCAAGCCCGTCACCGAGCTCCAGACACGTCTCTCACAGCTCCTGGCCGGCAACGTCGACATGGTCTACGACTTCAGCCTGCAAGAAGTGCCGCGTATGCAAGCGGACAAGCGTGTCGTGGTCGAGGTGGTGCCGCCAGCGGACCAGATGTTCGTGGCCTACCTGAACATGCGCAAGCCACCGTTCGACAAGCTAGAAATGCGCCAGGCGATCGGCTGGGGCCTCGACCGCGCGGCGTTCGTCCAGAATTTCCTGGCTGGCCTCGGCGATCCGACGGGCAACAGTCCGTTCACCGCCAAGCACTGGGCGTATGAGTCGAGCACGAAGACGGCGTATGCGTACGATCCGGATAAGGTTGGCCAGTTGATGGAGAAGGCGGGCTACCCGAAAGGCCAGGGGTTGGATTTTTCGTTTCTGGTTCCTTCGGGGTATCCGGAGTTCAAGCAGCTCTCGACGATGCTCCAGGCGACGTTCGCGAGCCTGGGCTATCAGCCGGCTATCGAGGAAGTCGAGATCGGACAATGGGCATCGCGCATCAACCAGACGCGCGACTTTTTCGTGGCAGTCGACTATCCACCGCGAGGTACTGCTGATCCAGCGCTCACGTACAGCGCCGGTCAGTTGTTCCCGCCCAATGCGGCGAACGCGTGTGGTCTGACGCCGGACACCATCCCGGGCTACGTCGATGCGTTGAGTGACGGTGCGGCCAACGCGGACCAGTCGCGGCGCAAAGACGACTACTCGAAAGTCCAGAAGCTGTGGGTCGACAATTTGCCCGGACCGGTCTTCGCCCATCGCTCGACCGCCCACGCCACTCAACCCGGCGTCCAGGGCTTCGTCCCCCACCCCGCCTTCCAGCAAGACCTTTCCGGGGTCAGTCGCGAGGCGTGACTCCTCGCCCTCGAGTACTTGCCCTCTTAGAACCCTCTGGATGACTCAGCGGCAGCCCGCGACGGTAAGCCGTACTCCTGAAGCGCTTCGACGGGCATGACTTCGTCATGACCCGCTACCTCGCGTTGCGCCTCGCCAGCGTCATCCCGACCCTGCTCGGCGTTTCCGTGCTGGTGTTCGGGGTGACCTACCTGATCCCCGGCGACCCCGCGCTGATCATCGGTGGAACCGATGCACCACCAGACGCGATCGCCAACATCCGCCACCAGTGGGGCCTCGACCAGCCGATCTATGTGCGTTACGCGATCTGGCTGGGACACGTCCTCCAGGGAAACCTGGGCGAGTCCTATTTCAGCCGCCAGACGGTCCTCCAACTGGTCGCCAACGCGCTCCCGACGACGGCCGAGCTCGCCGCGCTGGCTCTGCTCGTCGCAGTCGCCATCGCGATTCCCACCGCGCTCGTCTCCGCCGTGAAGCCAGGTTCCTGGTTCGACCTCAGTACCGCGGCCCTCGGTTTCATCGGCTTATCCATTCCCGGCTTCTGGCTCGGCATCATGTTGATCTACCTCTTCGGGGTACAGCTCCAGGTGCTCCCGGCCGGCGGCTTCACTCCCGTGTCGAAAGGGCTCGTCGCCAATATCGCCAGCATGGTTTTGCCCGCCATCGCACTGGGCACCTTCACCTCCACGCAGCTGATGCGCTATCTGCGTGCCAGTTTGCTCGATGTGTTGCACGCGGATCACGTTCGGACGGCACGCGCGAAGGGTCTGACGGAGCGTGCGATCATGATCCGGCACGCGCTTCGAAATGCGCTCATTCCGTTCGTGACGGTCCTCGGAGTCCAGCTCGGATACTTGCTCGGTGGCACGGTGATTACGGAGTCCGTGTTTGCGCTACCGGGCATGGGTCGGCTGGTGCTCTCGGCCATCCTGAATCGCGACTACCAGGTCGCGACAGGCATTATCCTGCTGATCGCCACGGCATTCGTGCTGTTGAACCTGCTCGTGGATCTTCTCTATCCGATTCTGGATCCGCGAGTGCGACTCGGCGGGGCGCACCGGCCATGAGCAGCGGCGTTGGACTGCAGCAGGACCTGACGGTCTCGACACCAGCGCAGCCGGAGCGTGCAACTCGACCGGCTCGGCGCACTTCAGGAGGACGCCGCCCGTGGACGCTCATCGTCGGCCTGGTGGTCGTCCTCGGCTTCTGCTGTCTGGCCATCGGGGCCGCGCTGCTGGCACCGTATCCGCCTGATCAGCAGAACATGTCCAACGTGCTGCGTGGCCCGTCGCTTGCGCACCCGTTCGGCACCGACGAGTTCGGCCGTGACAGTCTGAGTCGGATCCTGTACGGCGCCCGACTGACGTTGCTGGCAAGCTCGATCGCCGTGCTCCTGGCCGCAATCGTCGGGTGCGCGGTGGGATTGTGTGCCGGCTATCTCGGGGGACCGCTGGATGCGATTACGGGCCGGTTCATCGACGTGCTCTTCGCGATCCCGGTGATTCTGCTCGGGATCGCCATCGTCGCGGTGCTCGGCCCCGGTGAGCTCAGCATCGTGGTCGCCATTGCCCTGGCGTCTCTGCCCAATTTCGCACGCGTCTCGCGCGGCGCGATCATCCCCGAGAAGGAGCGCGAATACGTCCTGGCGGCGCACGTGGTCGGCGCCGGCACGCCGTACATCATCCTCCGCACGCTGTTGCCTAACCTCATTGGTCCGTTGATGGTGCTGGTCTCCCTGGGTTTTGCGTACGCGGTGCTGTACGAAGCCTCGCTGAGCTTTCTCGGATTGGGCGCGCGGCCGCCGACACCCGAGTGGGGTGTGATGCTGTCCACCGCGCGGGACTTCCTGTTTCAGTCGCCGTGGTATGCGTTTTTTCCAGGCGCGTCGATCTTCTTGCTGGTCTTCTCACTCAATCTGATTGGCGACGGTTTGAGTGAGCTCATTGACCCGCGGCGCCGCCACCGCTAACTGCTCGCGCCCAAAAACGCAACCTGGTGTACGCCCTTTCACCGATGGCGCGTTTGCCAATCAAGCGTAGTGTTGGTCGGCGCATTTATTCCGAAACAGTCTGGATGCGTTCATCTGCACCATGAAGGGAGGTGACCCTGTGAAGAAGTTGTCCGTTCGCAAGCTCGAGGTGATCAAGACCACAGCTGCGCTGTACGCGCTCGGCTGCACTCGCCCCGCCTGATCGCCGACCAAGCTCGCTGAGACGCTGGCGAGAGCCTCGAGCAAAGAAACACCTGGTAAGCCACCAGCCTGGCTCTCGCCAGTTCCCATTCCTACTGGATTTCATGCTGAACTCTGACACACACGTCGCCATTCCTCCATTCGTCGAACGCGCCGACGGCGAAGACGTCCTGATCGGCAACCCTGCGTCCAACTGCTTTCTATCCGTTGGGCCAGATGCAGTCGCGCTGCTGCGCTGGCTCGCCGAGGGACTGACGATTGGGCAGGCGAGCGCGGCGTATGCGGCGCGGTACGGCGAAACGCCCGACGTGCAAGGGTTTCTCGCATCTCTCGTCGACCAGCGTTTTCTCACACTCGCACCCACACCTGGAGCGGCGGAGCCTGCTGCACCGGTGCGTGGCCACTTCGCCGGAATTTCGGTCGATCTCGCGCGCAAGCTGTGCAGTTGGCCAGCCCTGGTGGTGGGCGCGCTCGTCGCGGCATGCGCCGTAGCAGCGTGCGTCGAAGATCCATCCATCGTGCCGTCACCCGCGGCATTGGTGTTCGAGCACGACCAGCTTGGTCTTGCGCTCGGAGTCGCCATAACCACGCTCGTGACGGTCTTCTTCCACGAGCTCGCCCACCTCGTCGCGGCACGCGCGGCCGACGTGCCGGCCCGTATTGGAGTAGCCAATCGGCTGTGGGTGCTGGTGGCCGAGACCGACATGCGCGGCATCTGGCTCGCGGCACAACCCCAGCGGTGCGTTGCATTCCTGGCCGGTTCCGCCGTCGACGTGTTCATGACCGCGCTGTTGCTGCTGGCGCTCTTCACCAACGATGCTGCCCATTGGTTTGCGTTGGACCAGACGGTCGTGGTGCTCGTTCGCGCGACCATTTTCGTCCTCTTCACGCGCCTGCTGTGGCAGCTCTATCTCTTTTTACCGACTGACCTGTACTACGTGATCGCGACCCTGTGCGGGTGTAAGAACCTGATGCAGGACACTCAGGCGTACCTGATCAACCAGCTCGCGCGTGTCGCGCGGAGTGTTCGGCGAATCGACCAGTCCGACGTCCCTCAGCGCGAAATGCGCGTCGTGCGCTGGTTCGCTTTCGTCTGGCTCGGTGGTCGTGCCATCGCGTTTGCGTC
>JAFAPL010001057.1 GCA_019247135.1 Chloroflexota bacterium
CTCGAGGGACTTCAACAGCCCCAACCCGCTTAGCAGGCGGGCGCACTAGGCCACTATGCGACCCCCCCAAGCCGGGGAACACGCTGAGTATAGCGTAGGGCTGCCGCGTAGACTGGGCGGCGGCATGCCCAGCGTACGCACGCCTACACTCGAGATCACCTACCTCGACGACGGTCCAGCCACCGGCCCGACCGTCGTCCTCCTGCACGGCTTCCCGTACGACATCCACGCCTATGACGAAGTCGTCCCGCCGCTCGTGGACGCCGGCTGCCGCACCATCGTGCCCTACTTGCGCGGCTACGGAGCCACACGTTTCCTGAGCGACCAGACGCCGCGATCGGGCCAGCAGGCCGCGCTCGGGAAAGACCTGCTCGACCTGCTGGACGCGCTGTCGATCGATCGTGCCACCCTGGTTGGTTACGACTGGGGTGGTCGCGCCGCGTGCATCGTGGCCGCGTTGTGGCCCGAACGCGCGGCTGGCCTGGTGTCGGCAACCGGCTACAACATCCAGAACATCGCGGCATCGAGCACGCCCGCCGAGCCAGAGCAGGAGTACCGCTACTGGTACCAGTACTACTTCCACACCGAGCGGGGCCGCGCGGGTCTGACCACCAATCGCCGCGGACTCTGCCGGCTGCTGTGGTGTCTGTGGTCGCCGACGTGGTCGTTGGACGACAGCACGTACGAGCGCACCGCTCAGGCGTTCGATAACCCTGACTTCGTGGACGTCGTGATCCAGTCGTACAGGCATCGATATGGGTACGCGCCTGGCGACCCGGCGCTCGAACCGATCGAGCAGCAGCTCGCCCGCCAGCCGGACGTCGCGGTACCGACGATCAACTTGCACGGCGCCGACGATGGCGTGACGCCCTACTCTCAGGTGGATGACCAGGCCGGCCACTTCACGAGCACGTACGAGCGGCGAGCCGTCCCGGGCGTCGGCCACAACGTGCCGCAGGAGGCTCCTGCGGCCGTCGTCCACGCGGTGCTCGATCTCGTGCGATGAACCTCGAAGCGCTGACCGACCTGTGCACGCCCTGGTGCGTGCACGTGGTGGTTACTCTGCGAATTGCGGAGCATCTCGCCGAAGGCCCGCGTGCAATCTCTGATCTCGCGTGCGCCGCCACATGCGATGCCGACGCACTCGCGCGTGTCCTGCGTCACCTGATCGCCAGAGGCCTGTTCGATGAGCCATCGATCGACGTGTTCGCCGCGAACGAGGCGGCGCGCGGGCTGACGACTCCCGCTGCTCGGATCGGCCTCGACCTGAATGGCATCGGTGGCCGAATGGCCGGTTCGTGGTCCACCCTGCTGAAGGCCGTCCAGACCGGGAAACCAGCGTATGCCGACGTGTTTGGTCGGCCGTTCTGGGAAGACCTCGAGGCACATTCGTCCGTCGCGGAGAGCTTTGACGCCCTGATGGGCACGGTCGGCCACGGCGTGCCCGATGCTCGCATCTTGCTGAAGGACGATTGGGATGCCATCCACACGGTCGCGGACATCGGCGGCGGCACCGGCGCATTGCTGGCCGAGATCCTCAAAGCGCATCCGAACGTTCGCGGCATACTGGTCGACTTTCCTCAGACGATCGGTCGCGCCGCCGCTACGTTCGAAGCCGCGCGCGTCGCCGATCGCGTGACCACCTTTGGCCAGAGCTTCTTCGAGCCGCTCCCACCCGGTGCCAACGCGTACGTGCTGAAGAATGTCCTGGGCGATTGGCCCGATGACGATGCACTCGCGCTGTTGCGACGGTGTGCCGAAGCGGCGCGACCTTCCGCTGGCCGCGTGCTCGTGCTTGGCGGTGTCTCCCCTGACGACAACGCGACACCTTCGCCCGAGTTGCTCATGCTTGTCCTGGTCGGCGGCAAAGATCGACCGTTGCGCGAGTTCCGAACCCTCGCCACGAGCGCCGGTTTGGAAGTTACCGCCGCCGGCCGTCTGCGCTCGGGCAGATTCGCCGTGGAGTGCCGCCCGCTCTAGCATGTCGGCCATGGACGTCCTGGTCGGCACATCAGCAGGCGTGTTCCTCAACGATTCCAGTGTGGGCGATCTGCAGAGTCGCACCATCCGCCAGTTGGTCCGAACCAACGGCGACCTCTTCGCGGCGGCCTCCGACGGCGTCTATCGCTCTTCAGACGGGCGTTCCTGGCAGTCCGCCGGCGCGGGTGGTCTTGAGGTCTGGAATATCGCCGTATCGCCTCACGATCCGCGAACCCTCTACGCCAGCACGCAGCCGGCCCACCTGTTCGTGAGTCGTGACGGCGGCGAGTCGTGGAACGAGCTCTCGAGCTTTCTCCAGGCCCCCGGCGCCGACCGATGGTGCGTGCCCGGCACTCCGCCACAAGGCGCGCGTGCGCTCGCACTGGCGTTCGATCCTTTCGAAGCGCGGCGCGTCTGGGTTGGGGTCGAAGTTGGCGGTGTGGTGACCAGTGAGGACGAGGGTCGAAGCTGGTCAGTGAGCATTCCGTGCGGCAACGCCGACGTTCACCTGCTCGCTGCCCACCCTGCGCGACCTGGCGTGCTGTTCGCGGTCACGGGGTACGGCCGAAACGACGACGCCCCCATGGACCCGCGACTGGCGGGTCCGTATCGCTCGGACGACCACGGTCGGACCTGGCGCTATCTCGGCGAGCGTATGCAGCCGCACTACACGCGCAGCGTGTGTGTCGATTCGCGGGCTCCGCACGTCCTCACCGTGCCCGCGGTGCCCGACGTGCGCTCCAGCTTCAAAGATCCCGACGGCGCGCAGTGCGTGCTGTTCCGCAGCGACGACGATGGCGCAACGTGGCGCTCGCTGGGCGACGCGGTGCACTCGCCGTCCCGAGAACGCTTGACGGCCGTCGCGCCTGACCCGCAACGAGCGGGCGGCGTGCTGGTCGGCACCGACACAGGCGAAGTCTGGCGGGTCGGCTCGGACGCGACCTGGACGCAAGTGTGCGCGAATCTGGCCCCCGTTCAGGCGATCCTGCCGCTCTGAGGCGGCGCCCGACAGCGGGCTGACTGCAACTCGCCGACCCGCGGCGGTGTTGATTGATGCGCGTATGCGCGAATACGGCCGTCTGGTGACGTTTTCAGTCCAGAGGAGACGCAGAAGGATGATCTTCGAGCACTCTGTCGCGCTCCGCTGGCACGCGCTCATCGCCCCCGTCGGCCATTTCATGCGTCCGGCGTTTGCGCCCTTCGCCGCGCTGGATAAAGCGCGCGCCCTGTTTACCAGCCTCGCGACATCCGACTCGGCGACCGACCCACCCGACCCGTTCTCATCAGAAACGCCATTCCTGACCAACGACTGGCCCGGCCGCGGCCACCTCTTCTAACTGGACTACAATCACGGCGGAGGGATGCCGGAGCCCGGCTTAACGGACACGTCTTGAAAACGTGCGTGGGGTAACCCACCGTGGGTTCGAATCCCACTCCCTCCGCTGACGACGGCGCGGTATTGAGCGGCTGGTGCGTGACGGTGCGGTATAACGGCGCGCATGCCGAACCGCATCGTCCACTTCGAGATCGAAGCCGCGAATCGCGATCGCGCCGCACGCTTTTATTCGCAGGCGTTTGGTTGGCAGATGCAGCAGATGGGCGAAGACATGGGCAACTACGTGGTCGTGGTGACCGGTGACCCGAAAGAGCCAGGCGGCATCAACGGCGGCATCTTCGGCACGCCCTCAGGCGCCAACAAGGAACTGAACGCCTTCTCGTGCGTGGTCGGCGTCGACGACATCGACAAGTCCATGCAGAGCGTCCGTTCCGCGGGCGGCGAAATCATGGGCGACAAGATGGATATCCCGGGCGTCGGTATCTACATCCGCTGCAGAGACACCGAAGGCAACATTTTCACCATGTTGCAGCCGGCGCCGATGTGATGACGGACGACCTGGATGCGCTGAAACAATTCGCACCCACGCGTGCCGTCCTGATCACCCGCCGCCGCGATGGCGGCCTGCAGTCGTCGCCGATGAGCGTGGTTGTCGACGAGGACGGAAACGTGCTCACGGCCACGCGTGCGAAAAGCGCGAAGGTCTTCAACCTGGCGCGTGACTCGCGCGCGACGGTGTGCCTGTTCGACGAGCGCTGGCCTGGACCATGGATGCAGGTCGAGGGTGAGGCGTCCATCGAGCGGTTGCCCGCGGCCATGGGCAGCCTGAAGGCGTACTACACGCAGCGCGGTCAGGACACGTCGACGGACGCGTTCGTCCAACGCATGCAGACCGAAAATCGAGTGCTGATCACGGTCAAGACGCAACGCGTAGTGCGACCTCAGCGCTGAGCTCAAAGCAATGGCAACCCTGCGTGCTAGCGCCGCGCACCGTGGGACCTCGCCCTGGACGCGGCTGGTCTGTCCTGCGCCTGGAGCCGGTGAACCCGTAATCGGAGCCGAGATGGGCAGTGGTGACCAGGAAGTCCGACTGGCTGGGTACGACGATTTGAGAGCGATCCTGGCGTGCGTGCGCGCGGCATACGCGAAGTACCGTCGACGGATGGACCGCGAACCCGCGCCCACGACGGCCGACTATCCGGGGCTGATCGCACGTGGGGTGGTCCACGTGCTGCCCGAGTCGATCACCGGTGACCTGCGCGGCCTGATCGTCCTCTGGCCGGAGAATGGCGCAATGTTCGTCGACAATGTGGCCGTCGCACCCCGGTACCAGGGACAGGGAGTCGGGCGCCGGCTGATGGCATTTGCTGACGAGCAGGCGCGCGCGGCGGGTTTGCCAGAACTGCGCCTCTACACCAATGAGGTCATGACGGAAAACCTGGCCTTCTACAGTCGGCTCGGATTCGAAGAGACCGACCGACACATCGACGAGGGGTACAGGCGAGTGTTCCTACACAAGGTGCTCGATTAGCGCCTGGTGGCGCTCAGTCGGCCCCGCGAGTTGGCCGAAAACCTGGATACGTATTGGCTTACGCGAGCGGCATCAGCGTAAGCGCTCGCGGTGACAGTGCCGCGTCGACCTGTGTGGCCGCACTGCCAAGCAGGGCGAACTCAGGTGTCGGACCGAGCACCATCTGACGCCGCCACAGGCTGCCCGGTAGCGAAGACAGCCCGGCGTACAGATCGGAGTAGGGCATCTCGCGCGGCTTCCCCAACCACGTGACGCAGCGCGCCGATGTCAGATGGGGCTCACCGCCGCGCAACTGCAGCAGCGAGCCTGCCCCGGCACCCATGGCGCGCGTCAGCCGGAAGTGCGGCTCCTCGCAAACACCCGATACCGCGGCCACGTTCAGCGGGTCGAGGGCCGCCGAGTCCTGGACGAGGTACCAGTCGGCGTAAGCAGGCGCCCCGCCCAGCCAGGGCGCTTCGCCACCCACGCGGAACGTCGTGCAGTCGACGAAGCCGGAGGGCGCGGCCTGCCGAAGTGCTGTCAGAAACTCGCGTTCGGCGGCTTCGTAGGCGGGAACGTCCTGGTTCGCGGCGGGCCAGTGCCAGAAGACGTAAGCCAGCATCGGCCGCCATGCTAGCGTTCTCAGGTCGTGAACCGTACGGACCGACTGTACGCGCTCGTCGAGGAGCTGCGGTCACGCGCCCCGCGTACGATGCGCGCCGCGCAACTTGCCGCGAGGTTCGAAGTGACCACGCGTACGATCGAGCGCGACCTGCTCGCGCTGCAGGAGGCCGGCGTGCCGATCTGGGCACAGCCTGGTCCGGGCGGCGGCTACGGGCTGAACGTCGAGACGACCCTGCCGCCGCTCAACCTGACGGCCGCCGAAGCCGCGGCGATTGCCACGGCGTTAGCAGCCACGCGCGCGCTGCCCTTTGCCGAGGCGGGGCACTCGGCGCTCCGCAAATTGACGGCAGTCATGGCGAGCGATCCGCGGGACAGCGCAGCGCGGCTGGTGCAGCACATCCGCGTCGCGCAGGGCCCAGCGACGCCCGGCGACAGAGCCGCTGGCGTGATCGAAAAAGCGCTGATCGAGTCGCGCGCACTCGAAATCACCTATCGCGACGCCGAGGGCAGTGAAACACGCCGGATCGTCGAGCCTGCCGGAATCGTGGGGAGCCACAACGGCTGGTACCTGGTCGGCTGGTGCCGGATGCGACAGGCCGCGCGATCGTTTCGACTGGATCGCATCGTGGATGCCTGCGTGCTGGAGGAGCGCATCGCC
>JAFAPL010000032.1 GCA_019247135.1 Chloroflexota bacterium
GAGGCCGTGACCGCGCAGCGCGCGGACCGTGCCTTCGAGCTGCCAGGGTGTGGTATTCGCGGCCGGGAAGGGGAAATGCCAGCTGATGTTGTCCTTGAGGATCGTCGTGCTGCCTGGGGCGAGGTACGCGGCGACGTCGGCAAGATCGATCAATCGCGCGTAATCGTCGAGGACGCGTTCGGGGCGGGTGCGCAGCGCGGCGACCGTTGCTTTGTTCGCCATACTCACCGCCAACTATAGCCCTCAGTCGCCAAGATCCCTAGGATCAAGGTAGATGTCCGCACGGATGGCCGCGATCGCGCCGCGCACGCGAGGCGGCGGGGGCGACGCACCTGCGCCACGTGCCGCAACGCTGCTCGTCCTTTTTCCCGTGGCGTTCCTGGCCATCGGGCTCGCGCAGCTGGCGCTCGTTCGACGCCAGGTGCTCGAGTGGCAGGCGCTCACTGGCGCAGGGCTCTTCGGCGCGGGCCTGCTCGGTGCGGCCATTTTCGTCCGCTGGCGCTGGCCGCGTGCCGATCCGTTCCTTCTCCCAATCAGCGCGACGCTCGCGGCTCTCGGGCAGCTGATGACCTCGCGGCTCGAACCGACTCTCGGCCCACGCCAGGGCCTCTGGGTGATCATCGGCCTGGCCGCGCTGGTCGGGGTCGCCGCACTGCCATCCATCGACTGGCTGCGGCGCTACCGCTACACGTGGGCAGTGCTCGCCCTGCTGCTGCAAATTCTCACGCTGATCTTTGGCCGCGACCCGAACGGGAGCGGCGCCGCGCTGTGGTTCACGATCGGCGGCGTCAACATCCAGCCGATGGAAGTGGTGAAACTCCTGCTGGTGGTCTTCCTGGCCGCTTATCTGGAGGAGTATCGGGAGCTGCTCGCGTTCGCCGGACGGCGCGTCGGCCGCCTGTATCTGCCGCCGCTGCCGTACCTCATGCCAATCTTGCTGATGGTCGGGGGTGCCCTGCTGCTCTTCTGGCTACAAAAAGACCTTGGGCCAGCACTTCTGTTTTCGGCGGTCCTGCTGACGATGCTGTACGTGGCCAGTGGCCGACTCAGCTACGTGGGCATCGGCCTCGTCCTCCTGGTGCTGGGCTTTCTGGTCGCGGACCGAGCGTTCGAGCACGTGCACACGCGGATGCTGATCTGGCGCGACCCGTGGTCGCTGCGGGACACGCTTGGCTATCAGCCGGTACAAGCCCTCTACGCGCTCGCCTCGGGCGGCGTGCTCGGTACCGGCCTGGACATGGGTTCGCCGCGATTCATCCCCGCCGTGCACACCGACTTCGTGATCGCGGCGATCGGCGAGGAGCTCGGCCTGGCGGGCACGCTCGCGGTCGTCAGTCTGTTCGTGCTGATGATTCTGCGGGGCTTTGTCATTGCGCTCAGATCCCGCGCCGGGTTCGCCATGCTTCTTGCCGTCGGGCTCACGTCGGTACTGGCTCTGCAGGCGTTGATCATCCTGGCCGGCACGCTCCAGCTGATCCCGCTGACGGGCATCACGCTGCCATTCGTCAGCTATGGCGGCAGCTCGGTCGTGGCCAACTTTCTGATCGTCGGCCTGCTACTACGGATCTCCAATGATGCTTGACGATGTTCGGGCGAGCACACGGAGAGCCGCGCTCGTCCTGGTCGGGCTGTTCGGGATCGTGGCGCTCGCACTTGGCTACTGGCAGATCGGCCGCGCCGACCTGAGTACCGATCCAGCCAACCCACGCGTCGCCAACGCACGACAAACTGAACCGCGCGGCCGCATCCTCGACCGCACGGGCACCGTGCTCGCGACGTCCGATGAAACGGGGCGGCACTACGCCGAGCCGTCGCTGGTGCATACGGTCGGCTTTCACAGCAACCGCTTCGGAGATACCGATATCGAGGCTGCCTACGATGCCCAGCTACGCGGCGAACGCACACTGTCGTTGACGGATCGCCTCGCGCAACTCGTCTTTCATACGCCGCCGCGGCCGAACGATCTTGTGTTGACGGTCGATAAACGCATTCACGACGCGGCGATCGCCGCGCTCGGGAACTCCGCCGGCGCGATCGTCGCGATCGACCCACGTTCGGGCGCGGTCCTCGCCATGGCGTCGACCCCGTATTTCGATCCAAATGCAGGCGACGACCAGATGGCGAGGCTGCAATCGGACCCGTCACAGCCCTTGTTCAATCGGGCAATTCAGGCCACGTACGTGCCCGGCTCGACATTCAAGACGATCACCGCGACCGCTGCAGTTGACAGGGGCATGGTCGATTTGAACCAGACCTTCATGTGCACAACGGCCGTCAAAGTCGGCACGTACAGCGTCGACTGCAAGAACAGTCAGCACATACCTCGCCTGAATTACAAGCAGGCGTTCGCATGGTCGTCGAATCGCGTATTCGGGCTGACCGGGATGCTCCTCGGCTTTCCACAGCTGGCGCCGATCAATCCGTGGCTCGACGACCAGCCTCCAGGGCCCTATCCCTGGACTGATGCTTCGATTGAGCCAAGCGCGGCGGTGCTCACCGACTTCGCCGGGCGCTACGGGTTCGGTCGCTCGATTCCTTTCGATTTACCCGTGACGCCAAGCTCCGTGAAAAACCCGTCGACGCAGTGGTCGCCTGAGCTGTTGGTGCAAACTGCTTTCGGACAGGGGGAGCTTCAGGCAACTCCATTGCAGATGGCGCTCGTCGTCGCGACGGTGGCCAACGGCGGCCGGGTGCCGACACCGTATCTCGCCGCGGAGCTCGTCGACGGCTCGGCGCATCAGCCGCTTCATCAGTCGGGCGAGTTCTGGTCGACGGCCAGCTCGTCGCAGACGGCCTCGACCCTGGTGAGCTTTTTCGTGGAAGGCGTGAACAATGGCTATGCCGCCAAAGCGGCTATCCCTGGTGTAGCCGTCGGCGGCAAAACCGGTACGGCCGAGGTTGGCGACGGCACATCGCACTCGTGGTTTATCGGGTTCGCGCCGGCGGAGAACCCGCGCGTGGCAGTGGCCGTCATCATGGAGCACCAGGGCAGCGGCAGCGATTTCGCCACCCCCGCGGGCCAGCAAGTCCTGAAAGCTGCCCTCGCGGTAACCCAGTAGGCGCTTCGGTCGAGTTTCCGACACGGCCAACGCGTGTGCTCGGGCAACCCTCACCCCCCTTCGCCCCCCTCTCCCTGGCAGGGAGAGGGGGGTTGGGGGGAGTAGGTCGAAACGCCGGGAACTATCGCTCGGCTGTGCTAGTCCGCAACGCCAGCCGCGACGCGAGCTTCCTGTTTCTTGAAAGTCGGCATGACCTCCCGCGCAAAGCATTCCAACTGCTCGAGAATCACCTTCTGCGGCGTGCTGACCACCTGGCCGACGTGGACCATCTCCAGGCCGGGGTAGTTGTCCTGCAGCTCAAGCAAGTGGTCGCGGATGCGCTCGGGCGGGCCGACCATCCATGACCCGCTCGCAACCGCATCGCGCAATGTGGGCAGCGGCGCCCGCTGGCGTACCACGGGATCGTACGTCGCGCGCACCTGGTCGTCCGACAGGTACGGCATGAACCCCAGCGGCGCGAACATCTTCATGTATTCCTCGAAGAACGGCGTCGCCTGACGAATGGCCTGCTCCTCCGTGTCGGCAATGTGAAAGCTGATGCCGATGCAAAGGTCGGTCCCCAGCGGACCTTCGCGGCCCTGTCTCGCGAGCGCGTCAGCCCAGGCCTGAACCGTCTTCGCGGCCGCGCCGCCGACCGCCGCGCCTCCACCGATGACCCCTTTGATGCCGTGTTTGGCCATGAAATCGAGCCCGCGGGTACTCGCGCTGACGATCGGCTGCCAACATTCGACCGGCAGCGTCTTCGGCCGCGGTACCAGGGTCAGCTCCGACAGCTCGTACCCGCGGTACGGTACCCGTGCTGGCAACGTGTAGTGCGCTCCCTCATGGCGGAAGGCGCGCTCGTTGAACGCCTTCATCACTACTTCGATCTGCTCCTCGAACAGCTCACGGTTCGCGTTTGGATCGAGCATCGGCGCGCCGAACGTTT
>JAFAPL010000103.1 GCA_019247135.1 Chloroflexota bacterium
TACGTACAGGACGACGTCGACGGGCTCGACACGGCCACGTGGCTGAACGCTCAGCCGTGGTTCGACCGTCAACATGGTTTCGGTGTGCTGGGAGACTCCTATCCAGGATCGACCGCTTTGAGCCTGGCCGAGACGAATCCACCCAACCTGAAAGCGGCGTACCTCTCGTTCGTAAGCGCGAACTATCACGAAGACGGCGCGTGGCGAGGCGGGGCGTTTGAGTTGGCGCACAACGTGTTCTTCACCGCGGTGACCGCGTGTCCACAACGGATCGAGCGTGCCACGACGCACGCGCCGCTCAAACCGGTGCTTCCGGGTGGCGGCGATATCGCCGCGCTGTTCACGCTGGAGACAGCCACTCCACTGGATCAGCCGTTACTGAGTGACAACTGCCCGTGGTACCGCGACTGGCTGCTGAACTCAGACGAGAACAATTATTGGGACCGGGTCGGTCTCAATCACGCCGCCTTTTTCGATCGATTACCGCCGATCCCAATGGCGTTCATGACTGGCTGGTACGACCAGTTCCTTGGCGGCACGATCCTCGACTACCAGGGCGCACCCGCTGACACCTCGCTCACCCTCGGCCCCTGGGTGCATGAGGGAATGGATCATCCCACGGCCGGAGACGGCTATTTCGGCGAGGCTGCCACGGACGACCGTTTGAACGATGAACTGCAATGGTTCAATCGCTACCTCAAAGGAACGAGTGACGGCGGGCCACAACCAGGCACAGTGCGCTATTTCTTGATGGGCGGCGGCACACAACACGCGGCCGCCGGCCAGATCGATATCGGCGGTGTCTGGCAAACGACGACGACGTGGCCACCGCCTGATGTGCACGACGTGCCGTACTACTTGCGAACCGACGGCGTGCTCAGCACGGTTCCGCCACGCGCTGAGACGCCGGATCAATTCACGTATGACCCCGCCAACCCCGTGCCGACCGCAGGCGGCAATATCAGCTCCGGGTCCGTCTTTGCACCGGCCGGGGCGTACGTCCAGCGCTGCCATCGCGATTGGCCGATGTGTGGCGGCTCGATCTACGACCTTTCGTCACGCGATGACGTGCTGTCCTACCAGACAGACGCGCTCGACAATGATCTCCCGGTCGCGGGCCCGGTCTCGGTCGAGCTATGGGCGAGCAGCGACGCCGCGGACACGGACTTTACGGCGAAGCTGGTCGACGTGTACCCGAACGGAGACGCTGTGAACGTTGCCGACGGGATCGTGCGCGCGCGCTACCGCGACGTGTCCACGGAGCCCGAATTCATCTCGCCTGGCGTGCCGACCAGGTACGTCATCGACCTGTGGCATACGGCTGCGCTCTTCAAGGCCGGCCACCGCCTGCGGGTCGATATCTCGAGCAGTAACTTTCCGCACTTCGACCGCAACCTGAACACGGGCGCCCAGATCGGGTCGGACTCGCTCGACGACGCTGTCGTCGCAACGCAAACGATCTTTCATGACGGCGTTCGGGCGTCTCGAATTATTCTGCCGATCTTGCCGTCAACGTCACAGCCGTGACGCTTCACGTGACGCTCTGTGTGACGCTTGCCGCCTATGCTGGCGGGGCGGCGGGTGGGGGTGGTGGGCCGCAGCTACGAAAACTAGATCGCCTCGGGAACCACGGATTCCCACTTCGTCGCGGCGGCCTTCAGGGCCGGGTGTGAGACCAGCAGGTGCCAGATGACGGCCTGGAAGCTTTCGGCGTGCGGCGTGGTGTGCACCGGATTGACGGTTGGCACGATCACACACACGTCGGCCACCGTAGCCGTATAACCGCCGTCGCGACCCACGACGCCCATGATGCGCGCGCCAACGCCCTGTGCGTAGCGCAAGGCGCGCACGAGATTGGGGCTGACGTTGTGTTCCTCGCTGCCACCGCCGACTGACAGAACGAGTACCAGGTCGGACGACCTGAGATGGCTGGTGCGGAGCCACGCCTCGAACACGGTGGGCCAACCTTCGTCGTTGGTCCGCGCCGTCAGCTCCGAGACGTTGTCCGTCGGAGCGTAGGCCTCGATGTCGGCGAGCTTGCGGAAGTCGTTGACGGCGTGCGAAGCATTGCCAGCACTGCCGCCCACCCCGAGTATGAACAGCCGCCCGCCGTGCGAGCGTGTCTCGCCCAGAAGCTGTGCGCAGCGCTCGACGGCGTCGGTGTCGACAGCGTCGGCAACTCGCCGCACCTCGGCCATGAACTCGGCCGCGAAAGTCATGCCGTTTCTCGCGAGTAATCGCCGAAGCGGATCCTCAGCAGCTCCTGCATGTTTCGCAGATTGCCACTCACCATTTTCAGGCGACTGTCGCCGTCGTCGCGCCAACGGATGCCTACTTCCTTTACCTGGTAGCCAAGTCGCTCAGCCAGCCAGAGTATCTCTACGTCGCACATATAGCCATCGATGCGCGTACGCGAAAAAATGTCGATGGCTGCCGTTCGGGTAAAGAACTTGAAACCACATTGTGTGTCGTGAATGTGGCGCAACCCGACAAGCGCGTGCATCCCGATGGCAAAAACGCGC
>JAFAPL010000201.1 GCA_019247135.1 Chloroflexota bacterium
CATGATGCCGTGTTATCAAACAGTGCTCGGCGATTCGACGTCGGCGCAAACGTTGATCGACACGCCCCGTGCACAGCGCGCTCGCGCCTATCAGGAATTTCCCGAGCTGCACGTCGATGGCTACTAGGCATGCGTGACGGGCGTGCCGTCTGTTACTTGCTGCCCTAGCGGGAATGTCCGTGCCGCTGTGCATCGCGTGTTCGGTGAATAAACAGACTTCGACAAGTGTGACGTGGGATTTGAGCCAGAGCCACGCCAAAGCGGACGTCAACTGGCCGCCGGGCGTGGACTTACACGATCCAGAACGCAAACGTATCCATCCGCTTGCCTGGTGAACGTGTGCTCGAGGCCCAGGACGTGACCCTGACGATGTGGAGCGTGGTCGATCCCAGCCAGATCGAGGTCCTGACGGTCAAATATCCACCTACCACATTCGAAGACACGTATGCGCACACACGGCAACTCGCCCGCGACTGGCAGGTCAATCCCGCCAGCCTGGAAGAATCGCGTCAGCACATTCTCGACAATCCGCAACAGGGCAAAGCGGACAGCCTTTTGCAAACGTTCCCGACTGCCGGAGGTGAGCGGCTGTCGGTCGACGGGCCGGCGCCCTACATCCGGATTCCGGACTCGTTCAAGGACGATGGGCCATTCATCGTCGACTTCGAGTTGGACTGGCTGCCTGGGCCACAGCCATCGCGCTGAGTTGCGCATTTCGGCGAAGCGACCGCGCGCCAGCACCTCGAGCGCTGATGAGGCATGGAAAACAGGAAATCGGTCGGTATCAGCGTCGGGTTTCATTGGCGAGGGTGGTGCTGAAAGGACGGCCTGAGGGCGCCCGGCATCCCGACCCTGCGAGAAACCATCCGGTCAGCAGCGATCCACCTCGCGCACCGGGAAGTGCAGCCGAGACGGGCTCGTCGACGGACGTCAGGTACAGGAGCGCACAGCCTGCGTTGATCCGCATCCCGATCGCGAAAATGATCGTCACAAGCACCGGAAATCCCTTGGTCGACGCCGGATCGAGCTAATTTCGTACCGGTGTATGATTTGCTCAATCGGGGCGTCTAACCCGAACGGGCACTCGCCGACAGTGGACCAGTCGCTGCACGGGATCCGCTCCTCCGGCGTACCGTCGCGAATCCCAGTTGTTGGTGCGTGCCACCGACGCTGTTGGTGCACGCCATTTCTCCTTCTAGGCCCCGACGGAGCCGTAACTGTGGGCGTCAGGCCAGAGTAGCGGCGCTCGAGCTCGAGATCTCCGCCGTCCGCCACGAGCTCGCCGGCGCCGGGCCGTCCAGTCGCTGACGACGAATCGCTTGCTGCAAACGACATGCAGCGCGAGCTCGCGCTGTGGTTGAAGTCAGCACGCGAGCCAGCCTGCGATTGACGGTTATTGCGTGGGTTGGCGGAGTCTCGGTCGTCTTGTCAGACCACGTTTTGGCGATTGGAATCGGCTCGTGTTTGAGGTCAACCGCGAAGGCGATCGCCTCCGTGCCCGCGTCAGCGTGTTGCTGCGCGAGATCTCCAGGTCGAGCGAAGCCGGTTGAGAACGAAACGCTCTCACGCCTCGAGTGTCTGCGGCGACGGTCTCGGGACCAGACGCGGAATCGTTCTGCCTGCGTGTTCACGCCGATGGCGATTCCGTGTACCAGGCCCTGGATGAGGACTGTGTTGAACTAGGGGCAAAGTAGCAGCGCAGATAGCGTCGTCCTGTGATGTCTACTCCGCGAGCGACTCGTAGATCTCAGGAGGATCCAGCTGCGTGCCGAGAGCGCTGAGCCTGGCCATGGGACCAGCCAGCGCCTCATTGCGCGAGAACCTGGCGTGCTCCGCGCTGTCCCAGGTGGTCACGGTTATCGTTGTGCCGGCCGCACGATCTCCAGCATTCACGTAGCTCTGACACCCGGGTAGCGCCCGGATGGCCGCGGCAATCTCCGGCAATATCGCGGGCAGTTCATCGAACTTGGCGGGGTCCAAGCGGCCCCGTGTTACACGGACGAACATTGCTGTCTTCCCCTTTCGAAGATGTGAACAGTCACGCCCAACGTACTCGTTATTGTTCCTGGTGAGATAAGCAGTCGTGTCAGCTTGTGTTGTCTGTCAACTCGCCGTGTTGGGTTGTAAAAGTACGAGAGCACGCAGCTCGTTGTAGAGGACACCCCACCGATAATGCAATGCCAAAGTTCTTGGCAGCTTCATACTCGGCGGCGAGTCCGAACAACGATGTGTCGAACTAAGTGCACCGTCCCATAAGTTGCGATACCTGTCGGGTTGCGTGAGGGTGTTCGGATTCTTCGATCATGACCAGTCGTCGGCCCAGGCGCCCAACTCGTGATTCATAGTCTCGGCGAGTTTCTCCAGCGTGCCTTCGAAGGGCAGTGGCTCCCAAGGTTTACGACGATAGAGCGACAAGCCATACGCATTGACGCCGAGCGGAGTGAGTCGGAACCGGGGATCGGCGCCGTACTCATCGGTGCGACCAACCACCAAGTGACTGCCACGGGCAGTCACGTTGAGGCCACGCGTCGCCTCGCCCGCGTCGAGCATGGTATGGAGCGTGGGAACGACCGTCGGGAGCCACGACACATCCGGACGACGACGAGGAGGAGGAGCAGGCACGCGTCCAGTGTGCCAATCGTCCTGGAACACCGCAATTGTGTTGACGGGGGACTACCGGGCGAGCCATGCGGCCGGATAGCGTCCACACGAGGAGGTGGTCGCGATGGTTCGACCCGCCGAGTTGATCGTGTTGAACGCCAACCAGAAACAGAAGCTGACCAGTTGGGCTCGCGCGGCAACAACGCCACAGCGCTTGGCACGCCGCGCGCGCATCATTTGGGCAGTGCCGCCGGACTCGGTAACGGCGGCTAGCGCGGCAGGAACGGATGAGTCGGACAACTGTGCAGCGTTGGCGTGCTCGCTTCGTGGCTGGCGGGTGTGACGGACTACAGGATCGACGCCGCCGCGGTCGGCCGCACGTCCTCGCACAAACGACGCGCGCCCTGGTGGTGGCCTTGGCATGTGAACGACCAGCCGACCGCGGCGTTCCGCTGAGCCGCTATAGCTTGAGCGAACTCGCGGCTGAAGCAGCCAGCGTGCTGGGCACTGAGATCGGTCCATCGCGCAGCAGCATCTGGCGTTGGCTGATGCACGACGCCTTACGTCCATGGCGCCACCATTGCTGGATCTTTCCGCGCGACCCGCACTTCCTGGAGTTGGCCGGACCGGTGCTGGACCTGTACGCCTGCCGCTGGCAGGGCCAGCCGCTGTGGGCCGACGAGTACGTGCTCAGTGCCGATGGGAAGACCAGCATCCAGGCGCGCCGTCGACTGCAGCCGACGTTGCCACCCGGCGTCATCAAGCCGCACGCGTCGAGCATGACTATGAGCGTCAGGGGGCGCTGCAGTACCTGGCGGCGTGGGACGTCCATCGCGCAATCGTCTGCGGTCGGTGTGAGCCCAAGACCGGCAAAGCCGCCTTTGGTCGGCTCGTCGACCAGGTCATGGACCAGGAGCCGTACCGTTCGGCGCGTCGCGTATTCTGGACCGTCGACAACGGCTCATCACACCAAGGTGAACGTGCCGCCGAAGAACTCCGCGCAAGACATCCCCGTATCGTTGTCGTGCACACGCCCGTGCACGCAAGTTGGCTCAATCAGATCGAGCAATACTTCTCAATCGTCCAGCGCAAGGTTCTGACGCCCAACGACTGCATGAGCCTAAAGCAACTGGAGAAGCGCATTATCGCCTTCGCTGAGCGCTACTCCTCACTCGGCAAACCGTTCGCCTGGACGTTCACCCGCCAGGAACTGGAGCGCGCCTACGTGGACCGGCGCTCCACCTCGAGTCCACGCCATTGACCATGGCTGCTTGACCGGCCCCGGTATTTCAGGGACGGTGCTTCGCCAGATCAGTGCGCCCACGTAAGACGCGTGGCTGCACATGATCGACTGCGATGTCAGTCCTGTCCAGAAAGAACGACCCACACCAAGCGTACCTCCCGCGCTGCTGTCTGAGCAGGATCGCCATCCTGCTCGTGAGCAGCGGGTGCTGACGCAGCCGTTGGGACCAGTACACGAGGTCCGCGTTGAATGGACTGGCGGTGTCGCGCACCTTCACATGGCGCTGGATGGGTGTATCGGCATGGTGCACCAGGCGCAGGCCGTCTGGAGCGGAGAATTCAGACGACCCGACGCACTTCGGCGCCAGTACTTGTTGAACACCCATCTTCGGCTTTTATGGCGGTGGCGGCGACCAGCCCAGTGCTGGAGCGTGCTCATCAGATGGTAGTCGCATGAGGCGAAGACCTTCTTGGCGACGACGGTGCGGTAGTACGCTGCCCAACCTCGAATGATCGGGTTGAGCGCGATCAGCAGGGCCGTCTGGGAGGCAGCCTTGTGACCACACACGACCGCGCGCAGCGCCTGATGATGACACTTGACGGCATCGGCACTGGGTCTGATGAGCAGCTTGGACGAGCGAGGCAACCGTCCGTCGCGTCCGGGTCGGGTTTTACCGATCGGATAGTGACGGATCGAGAAGCCAAGGAAGTCGAACCTACCTGCCCGTCGATGGAGCGGCGCATCGCCTGATGCAGCTTGCGGCGGTAGCCAGGCCCAGTTGCCTTGTATTCCTTGACCAGCTCGTGCAACACGTGCTCGCCGCCGACGGCGGGGAAGACGACGTCACGCACGATGCCGTCGGGCCGCTCGAGCGAGGCCTCGGCGACGCGGAACAGCAGGCCGGTCTTGCCCGCAACACAGCGGAAGTCCGCCAGCAGCTCCTGCTACACCCTATGCTCGGCAGTGGTGTCGATCCGCTCAAAGGTCTGGACGAGCGTCTCGACCGGTTGTCGGTCAGCTCGCCTGAACGGAGGGTCGCCCAGGCACCGAGCAGGGTTGCCCGCACCGGAGCCGGGTGCCGGCGCAGCTCACAGGGTTCTTCCACCTGCACCCGCTGGTGGTACGCCTGGCGCGTGTTCGGCGCGACGCCAGCGAACAGGTCCGACGGCAGCCCGAGCGCACGCAGCTGCCGCAACTTGGCGACTTCGGCTAGCAGACTCTCAAACCCGGCGGGACCGGGATCCGTCTTCAGCTCGATCAGCGTCGCAGGCTCCTTGCTGGTGGCGGCAGGCCTCGCCGGCATCAGCAGACCATCCAGGGCCGCGACCGACTCTGCTGAGAGGCGCTCGTGCACGCGGCGACACAATTGCTCCTCATGCTTGGCCAGCGCCGAGCGGACCAGGCGGTCGAGACGGTCTGGGCTGGGTGGCTCCAGGTGCCGGTCACGACAGCGGTCGTACGCCGCTGCGCGGATACGGTCCAGAGCCCAGTCGTGCGGCAGCACGGCCTGCACGAGCCACTGGACCAGCTGCTCGG
Organism: Chloroflexota bacterium; assembly: GCA_019247135.1. Next base: position 5,381 of record JAFAPL010000201.1, read on the forward strand.
CATCCTGAACCGTCGTCTCACAGAAGCCCAATGCGGCGCGAATCTGAGCGCGGTGGTACTTGATGGCGCGGCCACGCCAATCGTAGGCAACGTACGCCTCGGCCGGGACGCCGACCTGTTTGGCCAGATGGGCGACGACAGCAGCCGGCACCTGGTGCTTGGTACTGGGAAAGCGGCCTTCGTGACGGAAGAAGGCCAGCAACGCCGCGAATCCGAGGCGAGTAGGCCCCCGTTTTGTTGGCCAGCAGCATCAGCTCGTCGAATCCCAGGGTCCATTCGGCGACCAGCTCATCGGCTTCCCACAGACGCTTCATGCTCAACCCCTCCGCAGACAAGACTCGGGCACCACGGCAGGAACAACCTGGCCGAGCTCACATGGCCGACGGCGATTGTGCAGGCCCAGTGGGCCAGTCGAGGCCTGGGGTGGCGAGTTTGACCGAAGAGTTGGACGGTTAAACTGGCCGCCCATGAGCACGCCCGCCAACCCGGCCCTCGTCCCGAGATCAGAGCGTGAGCTGTTAAGCTCGGCCCGGTGCAGGCGTTCTGTTAGACCCGCGTCCAAGCGCTGGCAACCACCCGAGGGCTTGTCGTCCGAGGATATCCAGGCCGTAAATCGCGCGGCCGCTTGCGAGCGGGACCGACTGCTGCTGACGAGCCTCTGGGCCACGGGGGCTCGCATCAGCGAGGTGATCGCCCTTCGTCCACGCGACGTCCGACGCCACGGCCTCATGCTGCCGAATCGGAAAAACCCGAGTCGGACCGTGAAGACGGCACCTCGCCGCGGCGCACGCCAGTCTACGGGGCGAGCTGCTGCTGTGGCGCGCGACCGCGATCTCGCTGATGACGAGCCACCGTTCTTCTCCCGCCAGCATGGAGCCGATAGTCGGCGCCGAGCGATCGACCGCGTGCGCGCTTGGCAGATGGTCAAGACCGCCTCCGAGCGGGCCGACGTCCGGATGCTGGCCCTCCGCGCGTCGGCTCAGGGCGGGTCGGCGAGCCAGCGCCCGTGCATCGCCATCTGTTTCGCCAGCCCGCGTGCGGCAGATCGTGCGTCACACCAAGGGCCTGGCTCTGGCGCAGAAGCAGGCCGGCTGGGCGCGCCTGCACACCGAGTACCTGACGCTCAGCGACCAGGAAGCCAATCGCCTCATGCAGGAGGTCCCCGAATGACTCAGGGCCACACCAGTGGCGACGCTCTCTATGTGCCGGGATACACCGACGACGAGCTCCAGCGACTGACCGACCAGGGCAAACTGGTCGGCGCCACCACCCGCGCGCTCCTGATCGAAGCCGGCGTGCAGCCAGGCATGCGTGTCCTCGACGTCGGGTGCGGCGCGGGTGATGTCTCCTTACTCCTGGCCGAACTTGTCGGCTGCTCAGGCGAAGTGGTCGGCGTCGACACGAACGCGCGTGCACTCGAACTGGCCCAGGCACGGGCAGTCGCCAACGGTGCCAAACAGGTCCGTGTCGTTCAGAGCGATCTGCGCGAATTTCCGGTCGAGCGCTCGTTTGATGCGGTGGTCGGCCGCTTCGTGCTGATGTAC
>JAFAPL010000324.1 GCA_019247135.1 Chloroflexota bacterium
CAGCAATGACTCCGATTGGCTGCTCACCCAGCGCGACGAACATAGGCGTTGCACCGGACTGCGCAAGCTGATCGGCCCGCTGCGCCAGACCATCAACTGCAATGCCGTAATCTGAGAGCCGTGCACGCGTGCCGAGCAGGACCTCGCGACCCTCCACCTGAGCCTGAATGCCCTTCCCGGCGAATGCCTGGAAATGCAGCGCCTGTGGCAGCTGCAGACCGGACGCCTGGGCGCGAGCCACGATGGCTTCGCCGAGCGGATGTTCGGAGCCAACCTCCGCGGCCGCGGCAAATCGCAACAGATCCTGCTCGCTGACTCCGTGTGTTGCGACAGTCTGCGTCACCGCCGGTTTGCCGCGAGTCCAAGGTACCGGTCTTGTCCAGCACGATCGTATTGATGCCGGCGTGCGCCCTCCAGCGCTTCACCGCCACGGATCAGGATGCCGTTCTCGGCCGCTTTGCCGGTGCCCACCACGATCGCGGTTGGAGTGGCGAGTCCGAGCGCACACGGGCAGGCGATGATCAGAACGGCAATTGCCGCTTGCAGCGCCATGGTGAGGCGCGGCTCGGGGCCGAGAAGCATCCAGCCGATGAAGGTCAGCAGCGTGACCACGAGAACGGCTGGGACGAACACTTCCGAGATGCGATCCGCCAGACGCTGCATTGGCGCCTTGGAGCCCTGTGCTTGCTCGATGAGCCGAACGATCTGGGCCAGTGCCGTATCGCGACCAACCTTCGTGGCGACACGCCGCCAGAGAGTGACAAACGCGCTGTACGCGTGGGCCACGCTCGTGCCCACGGCAGTGAGCGTGTTCATGTTGGTGCCGCCGTGGCGCGCCACGGTCCATGCTGCTTCGTAGATCGGTCGACCCGCCCAGAACTGGACGACGGTTGCCGCGATCAGCAGCATCGGCGCGAGGACATCCATCGGGATGTTCAGCGGCAGGTACATGGCTGCCATCATCGCCACGCCGGCGGCGAGGCTGATCGTCCATTTGCGCTTGAGGTCGTCGATTTCGCGTTGAAGCTCGAGCTCCTGCGTGTCTTCCGTCTCGGGTTCCGCCATGTGCGACGCGCCGGACGTGGATTGTTGCGTCAGGACTGCGATGGAGTAGCCGGCTCGTTCCACGGCCGCGCGCATAGCCTCGACCGAGGTCCGAGCGGGATCGAACGCAACATGGGCCCGTTCGGTAGCCAGGTTGACACTCGCCTCCGAGACGCCGTCGACCTTGCCCAGCGCTTTCTCGATCCGACGCACGCACGACGCGCAGGTCATGCCCGTGACTGGAAATGTCACCTGGCTCGTATCAGTTTGAGGTGTTTCGAGGGTGGTCATCGTCGTACCTACTTTCGGGAGAGCTCGAACAACTCGCCGAGCTCACGAATCATCTCCGTGTCCCGCCCTTCCTTGAAGCCGGTCGGCACGCAGGACGCCAGGTGTCCCTCGAGCAACGCGCTTTCGAATGCTTTGACGGCGCGTTCGACAGCGTAGGATTGCTTGAGGACGTCGACGCCGTAGACGTCGTCCTCGAGCATCTTGCGGATGCCGCGCAGGTGGCCCTCGATGGTGGCCAGGCGGTTCAGGACGTGCTTCTTGTCAGCTCGCATTGCGGCGCTCCTATCCCCGCACTGGCGGAGGTTGAACCGACCTCTGGATCCAGCAGGCCAGCCAACCCGAACTCGCTCACGCCTTCGTACAGCGGCACGCCCAGCTGCTGCCGGACTTCGAGCCCGGTCAACAGCCCCATCTCGAACCGGAGGTTGCCGGTTGGGGGGTCGAAGCCCGGATCATCCAGCGCGCCAGTCTGCGTGTAGCCGAGCTGGCGCGCCACCTCGAGAGTCGTGGCACGGCCCGCGAATCGATCGACGATGTGCAGCGTGGAGTCGATGCCTGAAGTGAGCGTTGTCGATTCGACCATGTTCCCGTCGTCGAAGTAGCGCACGTTCGGCACCCAGGTGGTGGCAGGGTGCTGCGCGGCAAGGATAGGCATCACCCCAGCATTCGTCGTGGTGGTGTGGCCATTCACCAACCCGGTGTCGGCCAGGACGATGCCACCGATACAGATTCCGAGAACTGTCGTGTTCGGTCCAGCATGGGCACGGATCCAGTCGATCATCGCCGCATCACGCTCACGGGTGTAGCCGGGCATACCTGGAATGACGATCAGATCGGGGTCTCTGCCGATCTGCGACTCGTACTCCGCGTACGAGAAATGGGGAAAGAAATCCAGTCCGCTGGGCCTGAGGGTTTGGCTCACGAGTGGCAACAATGTCCGCTCAGGCGCAACTGAATAGACGTTGAACGCGCCAGAGTCGGCCAGAATCTCGAAGTTCGGCAACGTGTCGGTGATCTCGGCGCCCTGCGCGCTGGAGACAACCACCGCGAGTTTCTTGCTCGGATCCGGCACTGGCAGCGGGGGGAGTGGGGTCGCGATGGCTGGTACCTGAACAGGCATGTCCTGGGCGGACCACTTGCTGCCGATATTGAATACTTAGACGCCAGTCGGTAGGAGCACGACCGCCGCGAAGTACGCGATGGCAAGCAGGATCGGTCGGAAGTGGAATCGCGGCCGGCGTACGGAGCGCGGCGTCGAACGCGGCTCCGAATGCTCCTGCATTGATCCATGGTGATGCTCGCGACGGAGCAGCATGAACCCGAGCATGCCGAGATACATCGCGTAG
>JAFAPL010000333.1 GCA_019247135.1 Chloroflexota bacterium
CAAAGCCGACCTGTGGTACTTGCGTCAGCACCCGGCAGCGCTCGACCTGCCGTTCAGGCCGGAGCTGGACCGCGTGGACCGCGACAACGCCATCGACGGCTACTCGAGGGATGACCTGACGTCCGTTGAAGATGCGGCCTGGCGCGAAGCATTTTCTTCCACTTCTTCGACGCCCGCACGCTTGCCGGCTGCCGAGAGGCGCGCGTGGTTGGACACGCTGCGCGGAGTGACGCTCGGCTCGGACGCGTTCTTGCCATTTCGCGACAACGTCGATCGCGCGGCCGCGAGCGGTGTGGAGTACATCGTCCAGCCCGGCGGTGGTATGCGCGAAGAACAGATCATCGCCGCCTGTGACGACTACGGCATCGCCATGGTCCGCACAGGCGTGCGGCTGTTCCACCACTGAAGGAGTCAGCCGATCGCCACGGCCGCCGATCGGGGTCAAGGGGCGAAGGCCCTTGAAATCCTCTTTGGGGGAGTGGGTCGAACTCCGAACGCAGCTGCGCCGCGTTCTCCTAAGGCATATATCGGTCGAACCAGCCGACGATGCGCTCCAGGCGCTCGATTCTTCGGTCCGGGCGGCCGCTGCGGCTCAGGTTGTGGCTCTCCTCGGGAAAACGGATGAACTCCGTTTCGACCTTGCCCAGCCGGCGCAGCTGAATGAACAACTGCTCGGCCTGCTCGATCGGGCACCGCAGATCGCCCTCACTGTGCATGATCAACAGCGGCGTCCGCATGTTCGGCGCGTACGTCAGCGGCGACCGCTCGCGGTACAGCGCCTCCCGCTCGTACACGGGACCACCCAGGATGTAATCGCCGAACGACGGCCCGATATCCGACGTGCCGTAGAACGACTGGAAGTTGTAGCAGCCGCGCTGCGAAACCGCCGCCCGAAATCGCGTCGTATGGCCAACGAGCCACGCCGTCATGAATCCGCCGTATGAGCCACCGGTGACGCCAGTGCGCGCCGCATCCACCCAGCGCATTCGCGTGACCTCGTCGACGGCAGCCATGCAGTCGTCAGCGTCCTGGTTGCCCCAATCCGCGAAGATGCGCGCGGTGAACGCCTCGCCATAGCCCTTGCTGCCGCGCGGATTCGTATACAGAACGGCGTACCCTCGCGCGGCCAGCACCTGGAACTCGTGCATAAAGGTCGAGGCATACATGGTCTCTGGTCCGCCGTGGACCTCCAGAACGAGCGGCCACTTTTTGCGTTCGTTGAAGCCGGGCGGCTTCATGAGCCATCCATGAACGGTCTGACTATCGCTACTAGTCGTCTGGAACGGCTCGACACGCGCAAGCTCGATCTCGTTCAACACCGCGGTGTTTTCATTCGACAGCTGGCGTTCGACCCCGTTTTCAACCGCAAATACTTCGTACGGCTGTGTCGGATCGGACACGAGACACGCCAGCCGCTCTGCGTCGGCGGATGCACTGAATGCCCCGATCTCACGCTCACCACCGACAACAACCGCCGGCTCCGCCTCGCCATCGCGGAACAGTCCTACTGAGACGCAGCCCTCGCGCGAGAACAGCGTCAGCAGCCCGCTGCCATCAGCCAGCCAACGCGGTGTCTGCGGGGCACCCGGATCTCGCATGTCCGACAACGCGTTGTTCTCAACGTCGTAGTCGAACTGGCCCGAGATCGAACGGTCTTGCCCGGTCGAGAGATCGAGGTGACGCAGCTCCGTTCGCGCGCCGTACGTGTACCCCCGCTCATGCCCGAGATATGCGAGCGAGCGCCCGTCTGGCGCAAACGTTGGCAGCCCAGCCTGCCCCTTGTGCGCTGTGAGGCGGCGCGCGCGGCCGCCGCTCGCTTGCACGAGCCAGATGTCGGAGAGAACACTCACGTCTCGGTCTCGCTCGCGGGAGGAGACGAAGGCGACCTGCGTGCCGGCGGGAGACCAGGCCGGGTCGGAATCGTCCCAGTCGCCATCGGTGATCTGTTTCGGCTCGCTGCCGGGGACCACCACGAAGATATGCCGACGGATGGCCTCGAGGAAGCCTTCGCCGTCCGCCTTGTGGCGCATTCTCACGATCACTTTGACCCGTGGCGGCTTACCTTTCTCGTCGCTCTGACCTTCCTGTTCAGCGATGGCCGGTACGTCACAGCGCGCCGAAAACACGATGCGCTCGGCATCAGGGCTCCACACCGGGACACCCGCGCCGCGCTTCAGACTCGTGAGTTGGCGCGGGTCGCCGCCGCTGAGCGGCAGCAGGTACAGCTGAGAGCGATCGCCGTCGCGGTCGGACAGAAAGGCCAGCGAGCATCCGTCTGGCGACCACCGCGGCGAACCATCACGGTGTTTGCCGCTGGTCAGTGCCCGCGGCGGGCTGGAGCCGTCGAACGGGACGAGCATCAGCTGCGACCGGTACCGGGTGTGGTCCTCCGGGTCCACCCAGGCGACCACGTACACAACCCGTGACCCATCTGGACTGATCTGCGGATCAGAGACGAACCGCAGCCTGTAGAGGTCCTCCGAAGACATCACCCGCCGGCGGCCGCCGCGGCCTCGACGCTCACTCATGCCGCCAGCGTACCCGGACCCGTGCACGCGAGCGCTCCAGCTACGCTGTCCGCCGTGCGCCTGCTCGCAGTCGGGATTGCCACGGCTCTGACCTACGCGCTCTGGGTCGCCTGGGTACCGCTGATCCCAGGCAACCTGTACATCCCACTTCTCGACCTGGGAAAGATCACCGGCTACACGCCCCAGGCGGCAGCACTGTATCTGGCGCTCGTGGTCGCTCTCTACGCGCTGTACACGCTCGGCTACCGCAACGCGCGGCAGGCCTCATTGAAAATGTCCCTGGCCCTGGCAGCTATTTTCTGCGCCGCGCTGCTGTTCGCGTACCCGGCGACCGCCGTCGACGTGTTTTCGTATGTCGCTGACGGGCGTCTGCTCGTCGACCACAGCGTCAACCCCTTCGTCAGTTCACCCAACCAGTATCCGACCGACCCGATCGTCAGGTATCTCGCCTATCCAGGTGAGCCCTCTCAATACGGACCGCTCTGGGCGCTGGTGAGCGGCGGCATCGCACTGTTGGCGCGGGGTGACCTGCTCGTCGAGGTCGTGCTGTACAAACTGGTGGGCGCGCTCGCACATCTCGCCTCTGGCGTGCTCGTGTATCACATCGCGCTACGACTCGCGCACAGCGAACAGCGCGCCAGAGCGAGCGCTTTGCTTTTTCTCTGGAACCCGTTGCTGCTGTGGGAGATGGTCGGCAACGCCCACAACGACGGCCTGATGATGCTCGGCGGTCTGGCGGCCGCGTGGCTGCTGGTCACCAACCGCGACATCCTCGTCCTTCCGGCGTTAGTCGCCGGCGCGCTAGTGAAACTGCCCGTCATCGCGGTTTGGCCGCTGTTCTTCATCACCCTGTTTCGACGCAAGCCTGCCGCTGCCATTGAAGGCGCGCTCATGGCGGGCGTTCTGGCCATCGGCGTGTACCGACCGTTCTGGGTCGGTCCCGAAACGCTCACCGCGCTCGGCCGGAGCGAGCTGTTTACTGCCTCCTTCGGCAGCGTCGTGCGCCTGGGCCTCGCACCGGTCACCGGCGTCGAGCAGGCGACCTTCGTTGCGCGCACGCTGTCGATGACGGTCTTTGCCGTGGCCGCGGTCCTTGCGCTGCTGGTCAGCGCGAGAGCACACGCGTGCGCCACGGTCTTGCAGCTTGGCTACGCAACGCTGCTGACTGCCGTGCTGTTCGGAACGACCTGGTTCCAGGCCTGGTATGTCGTCTGGCCGTTCGCGTTTGCCGCGCCAGTACCCGATCGCCGCAGACATTGGGAAGTGGCGCTGCTCAGTCTGGGCGGACTGCTGCAGTATTTCGTCTTCATTTATCTATGGGTCATGGGCATGTGGCCGCTGTACGAGAACATCGGCGTGCAGGCGGCCGCCTACGCCGCACTCGTCGGACCGCTTCTTTTGGGCAGCCTGGCGTACGCTAGGTTCCACGCGATGAGGGAGCCTGACGAACAGACATGCAGACCCAGTTGAGGACACCCGTACCCGCGGCGCGTCCGCGACACCCGGACACCTTCGTTTTCTTCGACGGCGAGGTCGTGCCGTATCACGATGTGCACCTCGGGCCGATGACGCACGCCCTCCACTATGGAACCGGCTGCTTCGAAGGCATTCGGGCGTATTGGAACGCGCAGCAGGAACAGCTCTACATTCTCCAGGCCGACGCCCACTACCTGCGCCTGCGGCGGTCGGCGGCCATCCTGCGGCTCTCGTTGCCGTACTCGACCGAGGAGCTCGTGGACATGACGCTCGATCTGCTGCGTCGCAACGATGCGCGGACCGATACGTACATCCGCCCACTCGTGTTCGTATCGGCCGAGGAGATCGGCGTCCGACTGCACGGTCTCCAACAGAGCTTCCTTATTTACACAGCGCCGATGGGTGAATACATCGCGCTGGAGGGTGGCATCCGCTGCATGACCAGCACCTGGCGGCGGATTCCGGATGCCGCAATGCCCGCGCGAGCGAAGGTCACGGGTTCCTACGTCAACTCCGCCCTGGCCAAGACGGAGGCCATGGAGAACGGCTACGACGAGGCCATCATGCTGACCATTGACGGCCACATCAGCGAGGGCTCGGCCGAAAACCTGTTCATGCTGCGCGATGGCGTGTTTGTCACGCCACCGGTGACAGAAGACATCCTGGAGGGCATCACCCGCGGGCTGCTGGCCGAGCTGATCCAGAAGGAGCTCGGCTTACCGGTCGTCGAGCGGAGCATCGATCGGACTGAGCTGTACGCGTGCGACGAGCTGCTGTTGTGCGGAACGGGCGCGCAGGTTTCACCTGTGGTCGAGGTCGATCGGCGCGCGGTTGGTGACGGTCGCGTGGGCACGAGGACGCGTGCGCTCCAGGAGACCTACTTCAAGGCAGTCCGCGGCGCGGAACCGCGGTATCGGAGTTGGCTAACTCCCGTCTACGGAGGCGAACGGTGAAATCGGTAACGCTTCGGGTCGTGTGTGGTCTATGCATGATTCTGGTGACTGCGGTCGATGCGTTTGCGCAGCCGGTCTCGCCACCAGTGCAGTTGCCACAGGCGCCGCCTCCTCCAGTCGCGGCACCTCCTCCAGCCACGGCAACGCCGTGTACTGCGCTCCAGCTCTCGGCGAGCTTCGTGTCGAGTGAGGGCGCGGCGGGCACGATCCTCGACACCTTGCAGCTGACGAACACATCCAGCGTCACGTGCACGGTTCAGGGCTTCGTGACGCTGCACATGATCGACGCGGGTGGTATCAACGTGACGACTCGAGATGTCCCAGGTGGCGGCATTCTCAATCGACCGCCTGATCCTGATCCGATTGCGCTCGCTCCGGGTCAGTCGTCGCCATTTGGCGTCGCCTGGTCAGATGTGCCGGTCGGCAATGAGACGACGTGCCCCGCGGCGGCGATGCTGGCGGTAACTCCACCAGGCGGCTTCACCGAACTGTCGGTGCCGGTGGATCTCGCGCCCTGTGGTGGAGGCACGGTCAACGTCGGCGCCCTCCGCGCGCCTGGCGAGTCCGTCCTGTAGCGTTCGAGCTGGCTGCGCTCGATGGTTGCCGAACTGATGCGTAGACCAGCGCGTGCATTCAAACCGCCTTCGAGGGCGCCCTGCTCGACCAGAGCTAGATGCGCGAGCGAGTGACGCCTGGACGGCGAACCATCAGGTCGTATCCAGGCCACTCAGCTAGTAGGCGCCTTCCGAGTGCCACCGAGCCACGAAGCAGCGCGGGGGGGCTTGTATTCCAGTCCTCAGCAGTAAACGGTGCGCACCGGAGTCATCGAGCCACGTACCCATTGGCCAGCAGCGCCTGCACGATACTGGCGACTTCGGTCGCGGTGAGCCGGCCATCGGCCCGGTACCACTTGTAGACCCAGAAGCAGGCTCCGAGCAACCCGAATACCGCCACGGTCGGATCCAGATCCCGCAGCTCACCTGTGCGGCGGCCCGCG
>JAFAPL010000338.1 GCA_019247135.1 Chloroflexota bacterium
AGGGTATTGAACGCGCCGGGGCTGGCCAGGAACTGGTAGCCCTGAACGTCCTTCTGCGTTCCATCACCCTGTTCGCGATAGAAGAGGATGACCGTCGGAATCTCATCCATCGCACGCGCCTGGACCTGATCATAAAGCGCCTTCCGCTGGGCTTGATCGCCCACCGTGCGCGCTTGTTGGAGCCAGCTGTCGATCTGCGGATCAGAAAAATGGGTCGCGGCCGTAATCGTGCTGCCTTTTTCCCATAGCGTGCCGACGAAATCCGGATCGGGAATGGCGTACAGATTGCCATTCACGAGTGCTTGATACGTACCTTGCGCACGCGCCTGCGCCCACTCCGCATTGGACACCGGCTTGAGAACCGCGTTGAGCCCGACCTGTTTCAAGTAGTTGGCCACCACCACGGACGGACGGCCGAACAGCTCGGTGTCCGTCGGCCAGGTGGTGAACTCAATGGTGGCGCCCTGTGCGCCGGCCTCCTGGAGCAACTGGCGAGCTTTGTCAGGGTTATAGCGGTACATGTTCTCGATATCGGCATCGTAGGCCCACATCCATGACGGAATTGGACCGCCGTAGCATGGCTCGCCACGACCGGACGTGGCCGTTTTGATGAGCGCGTCGCGATCGATCGCGTAGCTGATTGCCTGACGGACCTTGACATTGTCCAGCGGCGGCTGGTCGACTTTCAGATCAAGCTGGACGTAGCCGCCTGCTTTTTGCGACTGGAGCGCAAGCTGTGGATACTGATCGAACTCGCTCATCGCCGCCCACGTGACGTACGTCGCAAGATCCGCATCGCCTGATTTCAGGGCGTTCATGCGCGCGGAGTCGTCGAAAATCGGCGTATACGTGATCCCATCCAGGTACGGCAGGCCCTGAACGAAATAGTCGGGATTGCGCTCGACCTTCGTTTCCACGCCCGGTGTGCGCGAGACGAACTTGAATGGACCCGTCCCGACCATGTCTGTTTCGAAGTCCACGTTGGCCTGGATTTTTGCCTTCTGGGCGATGTACTGGCCGGCGAGCGCGATGGCTGGCAGAAATGTCGCCTGGGGTGCGCTCAGCTTGAACTGGACCGTGCTTGGATCCAGCGCGGTGACGCTGGAGATGCCTTTGATGAAGACATACACTGGTGAGCCAATCGATGGGTCCAGGATGCGCTGATAGGAGGCCACCACATCGTCGGCGGTGAGGTCCACTCCATCATGGAACTTGACGCCCTGGCGCAAGTGGAAAATCCAGGTGGTAGGGTCTGGATTGTCGTAGCGTTCAGCGACGTCCGGCTGGACCTGCAGGTCGCGCCCATATTTCAGGAGCTGGCTATAGAGCATGCCCTTGATGTGGGTTCCGGCGATATCTTTCGACCTGTGCGGATCGACGGTGTTCGCCTCCTGATTCAGCGCGATCTTCAGCGTGCCGCCCTTCTTGGGAGGCCTGGTCGAGGCGGCCACGCCGGTGACGGCGGTGGGTGCCGCGGCCGCAGCGGTGGGCCCCAGTTGAGTCGTTGGCGCGGGTGCGGCGGGAGGGGTGGTGGCCGCTGGTTGCGAGACGACTGTGGGTGCGGTGGTGGGCGCGCTCGTGGGTGCGCCAGGCGCCGGAGAGCTGCAGGCTGCGAGCAGCCCAGCGGTGCCGCCCGCAAGCCTCAGGAGTGCACCGCGGCGGGACAAGCGACCACTCAGACTGAGCATGATGCAATGCAGCTTACCCCGCCCTGGCCTATGATGGGCCACGGACATGCTTGATCACATGCTCGAGCGATTGCGTCGTGAACTCACCGTGGACAGTGAGCGCTTTGCTGGCGTGGCGGGATTCTGCGCGCGCGACCTGGTTACAGGCAGCGAGATATCGCTGCTCGGCGACGAACCGTTCCCCAGCGCGTCGACGATCAAGATCTACATCCTGGTGACACTGCTCTGTCAGGCCGAGCAGGAATCCAGCTTGCTGCAGCAACGCATATCCATCGACACGCGTGTACCAGGGAGCGGGATTCTGACGTATCTGGAAAATGCGGTCGAACTCAGCCTGCTCGACCTGGCCATCCTGATGATGATCGTCTCGGATAACACCGCGACGAACATGTGCATCGACCGAGCAGGCATCGACAACATCAACGCGACGATCGCAGGCTTCGGGTTGAAGAACACTGCGTTGCGACGCGCGATGCAAGATGCGGAGGCGATTGCCGCCGGTCGCGAAAACATCTCCACACCACATGACCTGGTGGCAACGTTCGCGGCGTTGCATGCGGGCAAGCCCACGCCCGCGGTGGCGCGGCGCGCGCTCGACATCATGTCGAAGCCTTTCAGCACGCCATTTCGGGCCGCCGTGCCGGATAGCGTGCGGATGGCGCACAAACCTGGCGGTATGCCGCGTGTGCGTTCCGAAGCGAGCCTGGTGTTCTTGCCGAAGCGGCCGTACGCGTTTTCGGTCATGTGCAAATATGCGATGGGTGACAATGTGGAGCAGGCGGCGTTCCTCTCGGAGATGGCCAGGAAAACACACCGGGTGTTCGCGACGCTCGACGATACGAACGCTTTCGGGCAGGGTCTGTCCGCGAGCTAGTGAACTCGCGAGGCGGCGCGGTGCTGGCGTGAGGGTCTGCGTTGCGGGCTGCCGCTCGAGCGGGCGGACGTTTGGATTGGGGGGCCAGTCACTCCGCCGGGCGGCACGTTCGCTGGACGATGGATTGGAGAATATAAGCAGGTAATGGTCTCTCAACCATTGCGTGAGAAGCTTGCCGCGGGCCGAGCGGTGATTGGTCCATTGTTGCAAGAGATCCCGAACTCGCCCGAGCTGGTGGAATTCATCATCGCGGCAGGGTTCGACTACGTGATCATCGACGGCGAGCACGGCGGAGTCAGCGTCGAAACGTGTCGGAGCCTCGTGCGCGCGGCGGAGTCGATGGGCGGCTGCGCGCTTGCTCGCGTGCCGAACGCGGAGCCCGCGCGGATTCTCGCGTTCCTGGATCAGGGCGTTCAGGGCATCATCCTGGCACACTGTCGCTCGACCAACGACGCCGAGGCGCTGGTGCGCGCGGTCAAATATCCACCACGTGGTATTCGGGGCGCGGCGGGCGGAAGCCGAGCCGCGAGCTACGGCTACGCGCGTCCAGCCCGAGAGCACGTGGAGGTGGCAAATGCCAACACCCTGTGCTTTGGACTGATCGAGGATCCCGAGGGTGTGCCTGAGGTCAAGGACATGCTCCGCATCGATGGATTCGACGGGTGCTTTCTCGGTGCTGGCGACATGACGCTAAGCATGAGCCGAGAGTATTTCGGCAATGCGACGACACATCCAGAGGTCCAGCGCATGATCGATCGTGTGCGCGAGGAGACGCTCGCGGCAGGTAAGTACGTGATGGCTCCCGCTGGGTCGGGTGAAGCCGCGAAGGCGCTCCTTGCACAAGGAGTTCAGCTCGTCGTCGTGCAGTTTGGCCAGTTCCTCCGGACGGCGTGCAATACCTATCTGCGCTCGGCGCGCGATGTGGGACAATAGCTCACGATGACGGCTCCGCAGATCGGCATTCTGTACGAACACCCCGCCTGGTTTCAGCCGCTTTTCGACGAGCTCGATCGTCGTGGGCTCGCGTACGGTCCGATCCGCGCCGATCAGCTGCGGTTCGACCCCGCGGCAAACAACTCGGAATTTGCACTGGTCGTCAATCGGATGAGCCCTTCGGCGTACTTGCGCGGCCATGGTCGGGCAATCTTCGCGGCGCAGCAGTACCTGGGCCATCTGGCACGCCTTGGCGTACCGACGATCAACGGTTTGAGCGCTTACACACTCGAGCTGTCGAAAGCGCGCCAGATCGAGCTTCTCGCCGATCTCGGTCTCCGGGCACCGGCCACGCGAGTGGTGAACGATCCTGCGTGTATTCCCGATGCAGCAGCGGAGCTTGTGTATCCCCTCATTGTGAAGCCGAATGTCGGCGGCAGCGGCGCGTTGATGCGCTGTGTGGAATCGCAATCTGAGTTGCGCGAGGCGTGTGCGCGCGGCGAACTGGACGCAACGTTCGAGATCGACGGGACCGCACTGGTGCAGGAGTACCATCCACCGCGCGATGGCTCGATCGTGCGCGTCGAAGCCCTGGACGGCGAGTTCCTGTACGCCATCCGAATCCACAACGACGCGAGCCAGGGATTCAATCTGTGCCCGGCGGACATCTGTCAGGTACCGCAGGCCGAGAGCTCTGCTGGCAACGAGACAGCCGAATCGTCGTTCAATCTGAGCGTAGCCGAAGCAGCGTCGGTACCCGCGCGTAAGGTAGAGGCCGAGCAGCCGCCGACGTGGGCTGTCGATGCGGTGCTGCGAATCATGCGCGCTGGCGGCCTCGATCTTGGCGGAGTCGAATATCTCGAGAGCGAACGTGACGGCGAGCTCTATTTCTACGACATCAACGCGCTGTCCAATTTTGTCGCAGATGCAACGCGCGTCGTCGGGTTCGATCCGTTCGTGCGGTTGGGAGACATGATTGCGGCGCGTCACGCGGAGGCCGCGAAGCTCGCGCGCGCCGCGTGAGCCACCGTTCGAATCGCCAAAACCACAGAGGCTGACCGGCTAGCGCGGCAGCCGCCTGATGCGGCACTGTTGAGAGTGTATGGATGAAAAGCTCACGGGTAAGGTCGCTCTCGTCACTGGCGGCGGGTCGGGCATCGGCGAGGGCGCCTGCCACGCGTTGGCCAGAGCGGGGGCTTCGGTGGCCGTCGTCGATGTCCGCCAGGAGTCCGCGACGATGGTGGCCGAGAAAATTGAGGCCGAAGGCGGCCGAGCCCTGGCGGCCGCTGCCGACGTAGGCGACGAACAACAGATCAGCAGCGCGATCGAGCGGACGGTGGACGCGTTTGGTGCGCTGCATGTGGTCTTCGCCAACGCCGGCATCAATGGCATGCAGTGTCCGATCGAAGAGATGACACTGCAAGAGTGGTACGCCACGATCAACACAAATTTGACGGGCACGTTCCTGACGGTGAAGCACAGCATCCCGCATCTGCGCGCGGCGGGCGGTGGTTCGATCATCATCACGTCCTCGGTCAACGGCTCGCGACTGTTCGGCCTGCCCGGATATGCGTGTTACTCCACGTCCAAGGCCGGTCAGGTGGCGTTCACCAAAATGGCGGCGATCGAGCTGGCGCGCTGGGGCATCCGCGTCAATACGATCCTGCCCGGAGGTGTGAGCACCAACATCCGTGAGCGCACCTACCGTCGCAATCTGGAACCGATCACGTACGGGATCAGTCTGCCGCCATCGTTCCCGCCGCTCTACGGGCGTCCGGCATCACCGGCGGAGATTGCCAGAGTCATCCTTTTTCTCGCGTCCGACGACAGCTCGTACGTGACCGGCGCGGAAATTGTCGTGGATGCGGCCGCGTCGTTGTTACGCGGCTGAGCTGCTGGAGCGCCAGCCCGCGTTAGTGTGCGCACGAATCAGGGGAAGACGACGACGGAACGCAAGACTTCACCGCGCTGCATGCGATCGAATGCGTGCTCCACGTCCTCTAATCCGATCGTATCGCTCACAAATGTCTCCAGAGGCAAGCGACCCTGCAAGTAGAGGTCGATCAGCGTCGGGAAATCTCGCGATGGCAGGCAATCGCCATACCAGGAGGACTTCAGTGCGCCGCCGCGGCCGAAGACGTCCAGCAGCGGCAAGTCGATCCGCATCTCCGGCGTAGGCACGCCAACGAGCACCACTGTGCCGGCCAGGTCCCGCGCGTAGAATGCCTGCTCGTACGTCTCGGGCCGACCGATCGCTTCGATGACGACGTCCGCGCCGAAGCCGCCGGTCGCGTCTTTCACCGCCGTGACCACATCGGTGGTGCGGCTGTTGACCGTGTGGGTCGCGCCGAGTTTCTTTGCCAACTCCAGTTTACGATCGTCGATATCGACTCCGATGATGCGCGTCGCTCCCGCCAATCGCGCTCCGGCGATCGCCGCGCACCCCACGCCACCACACCCGATCACGGCGACGCTGTCACCTCGGCTGACGGCAGCGGTGTTGATCGCCGCGCCAAGTCCCGCCATCACCCCGCAGCCGAGCAGGCCAGCCACCGTCGCCGGCGCTTGTGGGTTGACCCTGGTGCACTGGCCGGCCGCGACCAGCGTCTTGCTGGCGAAGGCGCCAATGCCGAGCGCCGGCGAAAGCTCGGTGCCGTCGGCAAGCCGCATCTTCTGGGCGGCGTTATGCGTGTTGAAGCAGTACCACGGACGGCCACGCAAGCAGGCCCGACACTGGCCGCAGACCGCGCGCCAGTTGAGAATGACGAAATCACCGGGCGCGACTGTGGTGACGCCGGGACCGACGGCGGACACGACACCTGCTGCCTCGTGGCCGAGCAGAAACGGGTAGTCATTTGAGATCCCGCCGTCGCGATAATGCAGGTCCGTGTGACAGACTCCGCACGCCTGGACATCGACGAGCGCCTCGCCCGGGCCTGGGTCCGGGACCAGGATCGTCTCGACGGACACGGGCGCTC
Source organism: Chloroflexota bacterium (assembly GCA_019247135.1). The sequence goes on from JAFAPL010000338.1 coordinate 6,474, forward strand.
CCCGCTCCCGCGCGAGTACTGCACGCACCTCAAAGGCCACCTGCGCTCCTCCTCTTTGTCATTTGACTCACGGCTGAACCGTTTGATCACCGATTTGCGCAAGACAGCATGCTCCGCATGGGGCACGGCTTCCGCCTGGCGTGCGGGCGCGGTCCGCAAAGCTCACGATTAGATGCATGCTACACGGGGCGTACACTCGCCAATGACGTTGACTGACCATGACTCTGCGGACTGAATACGAGCAAGTCCCGGTGGCCACTCTGGCGAGTGGACGGGAGCTGTTCATTCCGCTGCATCGGTTACGGGGGAGTCGTCCCGGTCCCACCCTCGGAGTCTCGGCCGTTGTTCACGGTGACGAGCCGCTGACCAATGAAGTGGTCCGTCAGGTACTCATTCGAGTAGACCCGGCGCAGCTGCGCGGAACCATTTTGGCGGTGCCGATCGTCAACAGTCTGGCGTTCGAAGCGCTGACGCGACACACTCCGATCGACCAGCTGGACCTGAATCGCAATTTCCCGGGCGGTCCAGGCGGCTGGCTCAGCGAGCAGATCGCGCACGTGCTGGGCACGCGCTTCGTCTCGCAACTGGACGTTCACGTCGACCTGCACACCGGTGGGATTTTTCCAACCGTCGATTATGTGTACGTATGGGAACGTTCACGCGAGCTGTCGGTCGCGTTCGGAAGCCGCTATCTCTTTTCGCCGTCGCAGCCGTATCCGGGCACGTTCTCTATTCCCGCGGCGCACAAAGGCATCCCGTTCTTCACCGCTGAGCTCGGTGGTGGCTCGTTTCTGGATGCGCACTACATCGAGCACGGCGTGCGCGGCATTTTCAACGTCATGCGACAACTGAAGATGCTCGATGGCGACGTGGTTCGACCTCCGCAACAAACGATCGTCACGGAGATGGCCGTCATACGCCCGCGATTCGGTGGCGTGCTGTATCCGGAGATCACCCTGGACCGGCTGGGCGCGGAAGTTCCGGGCGGCACGCTGCTCGGGCGCGTGGTGAGCCCGTATACGTTCGATACGCTCGAAGAGATCCGCTCGCCATTCGAGCGTGGCATCATGATTCTCCTGCGTGGAGGGATCATGCGGGTGAACCCGGGCGACTACGGCTATATGGTGGCGAATGCTGCCACGGCCAGGCCCGCGTGACTGTCATCGTCGCGCATGTGCGCGCGTTCCTCGAGGAACCGCGGCGATTCGCCGTCATGGCGACGATCAATTCTTCGGGCTCACCGCAGCTCACCGTTATGTGGTACGCCCTGCACCGCACCGACGACCTGGTGATCCTGAATGCGACACGCGGTCTCGTCAAAGAGCGGAATCTGCGGCGTGATCCGCGGATGAGTCTGTGTATCGAGGACGGGATGCGCTATGTGACTCTCGAAGGGCATGCTGAATTGATCGAAGATCGCGCGATACAGGAGCGCGAGGTCAACGACCTGATTGCGCCCCGCTACATCGGGCAGCGCCTCGGAGCGCAGCGGTGGGAGGTCATCAAGGGCTCAGATCGCGTCGGGATCTGGATGCACGTGGAGAAAGTCCGCGCGTACGGCCTGTAAGCGCTCCTTCGTCGGCGTGGCGAAAAGACCGTTCAAGCGGCCTGACGGCGTGCGCTCCGGATCGGCAGAACGGCGGGCTGGTTCGTCATGGTCGCGATCTCAGGCTGGCCGAGGCGACTGACGGGCACATCCAGGACGGCAGCGACGAGGTTCAAATACGCGTGTTGAACGCCTGCCTCGCGGGCGGCTGCCGAGCGGCGCGCACCCAGCAGGTTGGCCAGGTTCTCCACCTGCGTGTGGCGGGTCAGCATCATGCCGACCATAGAGAGCAATCAGCGTGCCGCGCTGACTCATTCCGGCGTGAGTAGCTCAGCACGTGATGAGGCTAGCGGTCGCGCTCATGATCCTCCCGACTTCGTCCCAGGCTGCCCACCAGCAGCGCGACGACCGTTACCAGATACAGCTGGCCCATCAACGCCTCTGTCACGGCCAGCATGCGACCGAGATTCGTCCGCGCCACCAGGTCGCCGTAGCCGACCGTGGCCAGCGTGGTGAAGCTGAAGTACAGGAAGTCGGCGTCGTTCGCCTCGACCTGACCCGCAAAGAACGGCCCCCCACCGAGCACCTCTGTTATCCCGAAGAGCGAGGCGAACGCGAGGCCGATCAACAGGTACACGCAAAGCGCACCGCTGACCGTGGACTGCGTGACCCTTCTGTGGTGCACAAGCCGACGACTGATGACCACCGGGGTCGCGACGACCAGGACCGCCACTACCGGCCGGTCGATGTGACTCGCAAGCCCCAGACTACCGGTCACCACGATTGACACGACCGCAAGTACCACCCCGGCGGCAACTGCCACAATTGCCAGTCTCTCGAACCCTACGGCCGTCTTCGAGGTGTGCAAGGCGAACACCAGCCCGCTGCCGAGGAGCACCAGTGCCAGAATGCGGGCTTCTGGCCTGCCTTCGGTGGCTGCCACCACCAGGAACGCGATGACGATCAGCACCAGCACCAGCGTGTAGTTGTCGGGTGTGCGCCACTGCTGACGCAGCAGCTGCTCCCAGCCCGACAGCCGATGTTCGACTGCATCGGGCCTCATCCCTGCGACCCGCCGGCCCTCGTTGATCAAGCCACTCGAGCTGCTACGGAGAGCTTCGCGCGTTGCTTCCCCTTGCCGATCCTCGTTCATGGCTCACAGTCCCCGCGAGCTCACACCTGCGCATCTCCGCGCGACGCAAGCGTCGCCGGGTTCGACCGCCGAGCTTAGCAGACCCGCCTCCGGTCGGTCGCGTTCGGTATTGAGGAACTCGGCCATGATCTCGGCGTTGCTGTCGGGCGCCTGGCTGCAGTCGCGCTGCAACTTCTCGGACGTGCCGATCTGTGTGGAGTAGTCGTCGAAGTCATGCCCGAGGCGTACCACTCGGGTGTCACGGGGTACCCTCGCAGCGAATCGAGGAGGCTCGAGATGCTCAAGCTGGTGGTCATGCCGCCCCAGGACGACCTGAAGCGCAGCTTTGCCCGACGACTGGGAGCCGATCTGCCCGCGTATGACGTGGTCGCACCCGAAGACCTCGAGGCGGCCCAGCGTCAGCTCGCTGACGCCGACGCCGCCTTTGGCTGGATCCCGCCCGATCTGCTGCCCCACGCCGGCCGGCTGCGCTGGCTGCAGAACCCGGACGCCGGCCCGGCCCCCGGCTACTTCTACCCGGCGCTGATCGAGCACCCGCTGGTCGTCTGCAATCCGCGCGGGATCTACAACGACCACATCTCGCAGCACGTCATGATGTTCCTGCTGGCCCTCGCCCGCGGCCTGCCTTACTACGTTGACGCGCAGCGGCAACGGCGCTGGGACCCGGAGGCGCGCCCCAGGCCGGCGCTCGACCTGGCGAGCGCTAGGGCCTTGATCGTGGGCGTGGGCGGCATTGGCCACGAGACCGCCCGGCTGTGTGCTGGCTTCGGTATGCGTGTAATCGGCGTCGACCCGCGCTGGGAGCACCAGACGCCGTCCGCCGAGCGCCACGGGCCCGAAGACCTCGACGCGATGTTGCCCGAGGCCGACGTGGTCATCACCACCACCCCGCACACGCCCGAGACGGAGGGCATGTGGGATGCCCGCCGCTTCGGGCTGATGAAGCCGACGGCTTACTTCATCAACATTGGCCGCGGCCGCACTACCCGTCTGGCCGACCTCACCGCGGCGCTCGAGCGGGGAGAGATCGCCGGCTGCGGCCTGGACGTCTTCGAGGAGGAGCCGCTGCCGGCCGAGCACCCACTGTGGAGCCTGCCCAACGTGCTGCTCACGCCGCACATCGCTGTCAAGGACGCCGAGAACCTTCCCGAGCGTCGCTACCAGGTGTTGCTCGAGAACGCCAGACACTTTGCAGCTGGTGAGCCGCTGCGCAACGTGGTGGATAAAGCGGCCTGGTATTGAGTCTCGCGTCGTGCTCCGGGTGTTCGCGTTGAGCGCATCCACGACACGTCAACCGCAATGTTCGAATAACCGCCCGCAAATTGAGCGACAGGTGCCGTTTATTCGGGAGAGATGTCGCACATCGTTGTTCTGGGTGGTGGAATCATCGGGCTTTCGACCGCGCTCTTGCTGGCGAAGCAAGGCCACGACGTCACGGTCTTCGAACGCGACGCCACGTCGCTGCCGAACTCAGCGGACGAGGCCTGGGAATCGTGGGAACGCCGCGGTGTCACACAATTCAGGCAGCCTCACTACCTGCACTCCGCGGCTCGAGAGCTTCTGGACCTGCATCTGCCGGACGTGAAGGAGGCTCTGCTCCGCGCCGGCTGCATTACGTTCGACACACTCAGTTTGATGCCGCGCTCGATCACGGATCGGGCGCCTCGCCCAGGCGACGAGCGCTTCGTCACCGTCACGGGTCGCCGGAGTACGCTCGAATACGGCGTTGCGAGCGTCGCGGAGCAGCACGTTCGCGTGGTGCGGGGTGTGTCCATCGCCGGACTGCTGACTGGTCCGTCAGTCGCGGACGGCATCCCGCATGTCGCCGGCGTTCGCACCACGGATGGGACCGACGTGCACGCGGACTTCGTCATCGACGTAACCGGTCGGCGGTCCAAGCTGCCAGACTGGCTGCGCGCCATCGGCGCACGACCGCCATTGGAGGAAGCCGAGGAGTCGGCGTTCATCTATTACACCCGCTTCTTCCGCAGGTCCAACGAGAGCCTGCCGGCGTACCGAGCTGGATTGATCACGCATTTCCATTCGTTCTCGCTACTGACACTGCCCGGTGACTCAGAGACATGGTCCGCGACCGTGTTCTTCTTCGCGGGGGATGCGGCGCTGAAGACGCTCCGAGATCCTGCGCGTTGGGGTCGGCTGATCTCCGCTTGCCCGGCGCACGCGCACTGGCAAGCAGGTGAGCCGATCAGCGCAGTGCACGCCATGGCGGGCATCGCCAATCGGTATCGCCGGTTCGTGGTGGACGGGGCGCCAGTTGTGACCGGGGTCGCCGCGGTTGGCGATGCGTGGGCATGTACGAATCCGATTGGCGGTAGAGGCATGACCATGGGTTTGATGCACGCGGTCGGCACCGCGGAAGTCCTGGGCGAACAGCTCGACAGTCCGCTCGAGCTCGCTCTGGCATTGGACGATATGACGGAGGCTCGAGTTACCCCGTGGTATCGCAGCACGGTCGAGTTCGACCGCATCCGCACGGCGCAGATCAAAGCCGTCGTGGAGGGTCAGCCGGCGCCACCGAGTGGCCTCGGTGAGGCGCTCGGCATCGGCATGATGTACGACGCGACGCTGTTCCGCGCCTCGCTCGAAATGGCGTCGCTGCTGGCGTTACCCCGAGATGTTCTGTCGCGACCGGGGATGACCGATCGCATCAAGCAGGTCGCCGCCACTCACCCGCCCGTCGCCGTGCCCGGTCCGACCCGACAGGAGCTGCTCGAGATCGCGGCCTAGCCAGGCGACACCATCGACAATCTGCAAGCAACAGCGGCAGCCCGCGGCGTGATGCCTGCATTTCGCGACCGGGGTCGCCCAGCCACTTCTAGCGAATCGTTCACGCGGGCTGCCGCCGCACTAGCCAGAGGCGGCGCCACTGCGCGTCGCGGTAACGTTGCTGCGTCATGACGCAAACCAGAGGAGCAACGATTGCCGAAGAGCTCGAGATTCGCCACAAGCGATCGGCCGATCTGTACACCCAGGCGCTGGACGTCTTCCCGAGTGGCGTTACCCACGACAGCCGCTACATGCAGCCGCTTCCCATTTACGTGACCCACGCCAGGGGCTCGCACAAGTGGGACGTCGACGGAAACGAATATGTGGACTACTTCGGCGGACATGGCGCGCTGATCCTCGGCCATTGCCATCCCGGAGTCACGGAAGCGGTTGTCGAGCAGGTCCAGAAGGGCAGTCACTACGGCGCCAACCACGAGCTCGAGGTCGAATGGGGGAAGCTGGTGCAGCGGCTGGTGCCGAGCACGCGCGGTGGCGGAAAGGTCAAGTTCGTCTCCTCGGGCACCGAGGCCACGCTCATGGCCTTGCGGCTGGCGCGGGCCTTCACCGGCAAAGAGGTGGTGGTCAAGATGCGCGGCCACTTCCACGGTTGGCACGACTACGCCACCGTCGGGATGTCCGAGCCCTGGGACGTGCCCAGCTCGAACGGCGTGCCGCTTGCCGTGCAGGAGTCGATGCGGGCCATACCGTCGAACGACGTCGAGGCCTTGCGCGCGGCGCTGGCACCGGGCGACGTGGCCGCGGTGATCATGCTGCTGAACGGGTTGAGCACGGACTACCTGCAGCAGGTACGGGAGCTGACCCGGGAGGAGGGCGTGGTCCTGATCTTCGACGAGGTCGTGACCGGGTTCCGCTATGCGCCAGGCGGCGCGCAGGAATACTTCGGCGTCACGCCTGACCTGACCACGCACGCCAAGATCCTGGCAGGCGGCTATCCGGGCGGCTCCGTCTCGGGCCGCGCCGACATTATGGATATGCTCGACCACCGTCCGGACGAGGAGTGGCAGCGCTACAAGCGGGTCTCGCACCCGGGCACGTTCAACGCCAACCCGGTCTCGGCCGCGGCCGGCGTCGCCTGCCTGAACATCGTCGGCGACCCGGCCGTGCAGAAGAAGGCGGCCGCCACTGCCGACAGCATCCGCGCCGGCATCAACGACGTCTTCGAGAAGCGCGGCATCGGCGGCAGCGCCGGCGGCGAGGTCTCGATCCTCTCGATCGAGTTCTACAACCCGAACGTGACCGGGCGTGAGCTGGTCTGGCGCTTCCGCGGCGCGATGCAGCTCGGCGGGATCGACTTCTCCTACCTTGGCGGGATGGTGTCGGCGGTCCACGACGAGCGCGACGTCGACCAGACCGTGGTTGCCTTCGACCAGGCGCTCGAGCGGCTGCAGGCGGAGGGGGCGGTCTAGTCGTCCCACCCCTGCCCGCACGTGGTGCGGCTGTCCGCGGCTGAGCGGCGGCCGGGCGCCAGCAGCAGATGAGCCGAGTCGTGCTGGTTCTGGCGTTCCTGGTGCCACTCGTGCTCGGCGGGTACGTGGTGCGCAGCCTGCTGCTGCCCAGCCCGACCGCGCTCGGCACCGGCGCCGGGCCAACCCGCACTGCCACCGCCCTGCCCACATCGGCACGCCCGACGTCCGCCCCGACCGCGCTCCCCACCCCGGCCCCGACACGAACCGCCCGGCCAGCGCCGACCACCCCACCCGTCCCGACCCTGGCGGCCCGACCGGCGGCCGCGCCGAGCCCGACCGCGCCGCC
>JAFAPL010000359.1 GCA_019247135.1 Chloroflexota bacterium
GTGCTGCTGCTGGTCGAAGTGGCCGACAGAACGCTGCGCATTGACCTGGGGCGAAAGGCGCGCATCTATGCCAGCGGCGCGGTGGCCGAATACTGGGTCGTGGACCTGAGCCATCGGATGCTTTACGTGCATCGCTCACCCGCGGGCGGCACTTACGCCGTACGGCAGGCTGTCGCGTCAGAAGAGCGTGTCGCCGCTGAGTTCGCTCCGCACATTCAAATCGGCGTCGAAGAAGTCACCGGCTGAGCCGAACGGACCTGGCCCTAGCCGCCGCTTCGACGCGCCACGACCTCGAGCAGCCGGCGTGATGCGGGTGAGCGATTCGCTCAATGATTCGCCGCCCCAGAGCCGGGGCTGCGCGTCCCGCGGGTTGGGGCGTTTGGCACGCGGTCTGCCGCGTGGTTGGCGATGATCGAGAAGCCCTCGCCTGCGCAAGATGGGCCCGACGGCTTCGGCCCAGGCGGGCCGACTGTCGCCGCGCCGACGCATAGCGCACTGGCGCCCGAGCAGCTCAGGTGGTTCTGCGATCCGGCTCAGCTGCCGTTCGAAACGACCGAAGAGGTCCAGGTTCTGGACGGCACCATTGGTCAGGATCGCGCCGTTCGCGCGCTGACGTTCGGCCTGGAGATGCGTGGCAGCGGGTTCAACGTGTTCGTGGCAGGGCCGCGCGGCACCGGTCGCAACAGTACGGTGGATGCCTACGTCAGGCGCCTGGCCGAGTCACAGCCGGCGCCGGGGGATTGGTGCTACGTACACAACTTCAAAGATACAGCGCGCCCAACCGCGCTCAACCTGCCCGGCGGCCGCGGAGCGGTCCTGACGGAGGACATGCGCACGCTCATGGACGCTGTCCGCCGCGAGCTGCGGCGTGTCTTCGAAAGTCGTGAGTACCGGCAGCAGCAGGAGGAAACCTACGGAGCGGTGACGGAAACCCGCGACCGGCTTATCCGCGAGTTAGGTGAGCGTGCACAGCAACACGGCCTTGCGCTGTCGATGACACCGTCGGGGCCGATGATCGTCGCCCTGAACCAGGGCCGGCCGATGTCTCAGGAAGAACTGGCGCGATTGCCGGACCAGGAGCGTGCACGCATCGGCCAGCAGGGCGACGAGCTGGCGCGGGCGCTGCGTGAGGTGGGCGAGCAGGTGCGCCAGCTCGAGCGTGAAACACACCAGCGCATGCGCGAGCAGGACGCGGACGTGGCGCGTTCGACGATCGAACCGCTCACGCGTGAACTCGAGGTCAAATACTCCGACCAGGCACCCGTTCGCGAGTACCTGAGCCAGGTTCAGGAGGACCTGATTGCCCGGGCGGAGGAGATCCACAGGGCCGCACAGGCGAGCGCACAGCCTGATCGCGACGCGCAGCAGCCCATGCCGCACGCGCTTGCCCAACTGCAAAACCAGCGTGAAGAGGCAATCTTCGACCGTTATCGCGTAGCGGTGCTCGTCGACAACGGCGCTACCCAGGGCGCGCCCGTCGTCGTGGAAAGCAATCCGACGTACTACAACCTGGTCGGTCGGATGGAGTATCGCTCCGAACTGGGCAGCATGGTCACCGATTTCTCGATGATCAAGGCGGGTGCGCTGCATCGTGCGAACGGCGGGTACCTGGTGCTGAATGCGATCGACGTGCTCAGCAGTCCGTACGCGTGGGACGTGCTCAAACGGACCTTGAAAACGGGCCAGATCCGGATCGAGAACATCGGCGAGCAGTTCACGCCCATCCCCGCTGCGACGCTGCGACCGGAACCAATTCCGCTCAATGTGAAGGTGGTCCTGATCGGTCCGCCGAATGTTTACTACACGCTGCAGTTCCAGGACGAGGATTTCTCAAAGCTATTTCGAGTACGCGCCGATTTCGATACGGAGATCGTCCGCACGGATGAACACCTGGCGCGCTATGCTGCGTTCGTCGCCACGCAGGTGCGAGAGGCTGGCTTGCATCATTTCCACCGCGGCGCGGTGGCCAAAGTCGCGGAATATGGCGCTCGTCTGGACGATCACCAGGCGAAGTTGAGCGCCCGCTTTCAGCAGATTGGAGATGTCGTCGCCGAGGCGAGCTACTGGGCGGAAAAGGCCGGCAGCCAGCTGGTCATGGCCGAGCATGTTGCGCGAGCCATCGATGAGAAGACCTACCGCTCCAACCTGATAGAAGACAAGATCCGCGAGCTCATCGACGATGGCACGCTCCTCATCGACGTGACTGGCGCGCGTGAGGGCCAGGTGAATGGACTGTCGGTACTGGACCTCGGCGATTACACGTTCGGTCGCCCGATGCGGATCAGCGCGCAAATAGCACTCGGTGCGGACGGATTCAGGAATCTCGACCGCGAAACCCGGCTCAGCGGACGCATCCACAGCAAGGGATTTCTCATCCTGACGAGCTTTCTCCAATCTCGCTATGCACAGGACAAACCGCTCGCTATCTCGGCACGCATCACATTCGAGCAATCCTATGGTGAGGTGGAGGGTGACAGTGCATCCAGCACTGAGGTGTATGCGCTGCTGTCCGCATTGAGCGGCATCCCGCTGCGCCAGGGTATTGGGGTGACGGGATCAGTCAACCAGCGCGGCGAGATCCAATCGGTCGGTGGAGTAACCCGAAAGATCGAAGGCTTTTACGATGTCTGTCGTGTACAGGGGCTCACCGGCGAACAGGGGGTGTTGATCCCACCGTCCAATATCAAAAATCTGATGCTGCGCGAAGATGTTGTGGATGCGGTCCGCGAAGGTAAGTTTCACATCTGGGCCGTGTCGTCCATCGACGAGGGCATGGAAATCCTGACGGGGGTGAAAGCCGGCACGCAACGTGACGGGCAATGGGAACCTGGGACCGTGAACCAGCGAGCGGATGAACGGCTGCGGGATTATGCGGAGCGACTCAAGGGCTTTGGCCGAGTACCCGACCGGGCTGAGTCGATGGAGCGAACGCCCGCGCAGGTGGACCAGCGGACGCCGAGAGTAAGCCAGGAGCGAGCGCTGCTAGACCTTATAGCTATGGATGCGCGCCATGCCCCAGACGATGAGCACGACGGTTACCAGCGTGGCCCCGACACCAAAGGTGAGTGGGCCGAATCGTTCGATCAGCGGAACGGAGAAAGCTGTGAGTAGTCCCCCTCCGAGGAGTGGCTCATAGCTGAGTTGTTTGAATCCGTAGGCGTTGGCCACATTGGTCTGGCGTTCGGGATCGGCCATGTCGGCCAGCACGAAGCCTGTGGCGACGTTCCCTTGAGACTGGCCGAAATCGGCGATGGAATGTTCGAACCAGTTGACGGGGTGTATGCGCGGTCCCAGCCAGAGGGTTCCAATGACGCTCCAGGCCACGGCGATCGCGGTGAGAATGATCAGGGCCGGGACGTTTGCGCCGAGGGTGGCGAGTGACATGGTTCCGATCGCGCACGCGACCAGGACGTCGAGCGCGACCGCGGAGATGCCGGATACCGCCCTGCGCTCCACCAACTGGTCGCGGCCGACAGCCGTCAGAATGTATTGCACGAGGAAACCGCCAATAACGGTAAGCGGGAAAAGCGGGAAGTCGTCGAAAACGTGAGCGTTGAACAGACCCGTTAGCCAGCGCAATCCTTCGAGGATGATGATCGCGATCGCGATGGCGATGGCGGTAAACATGAAGGCCGCGGTCACCGGCCCCAGGCCTCGGTCGGTGAACTCGCTCGCGACGTCGGCGGGAGCTACCTGGAGCTCATCGACGTCATAGCTCTCCGATGCATGGGGCGTCGACGTGCGCGCGATGGGGATGGCCGGGCTCGATACTGCCCACCGCACCAGCAACGCGCCGCCAATGATGCCGGTGATCATGCTGATCGTGGCGAGGCCCAGGCCAAGGTCGATCAGCTCTGGCGCACCCCGCTGTGCGAGCAGCTGACCCATGCCGGCGATCGTGCCGTGGCCGCCGGCGAAGGATAGCTCCAGTATGGAGCCCGCGAGATAGCTCACGCCGAAGAACGGGGCAAGGATGAAGGTGATGGCGAAGGCGCCGAGCGCGAATTGTCCGAAGGAGAAGACGCTGCCGAGAATGAAGTGCGACGCCGACTGGTCCCAGATCCTTTGAATCGGCGGCAGACGCTTGCCGAGCATCACAGCCGCGAATACCACGTTGATCAGCAGGCCGGGAAGGCTGGACCAAACAGCGATCACGCGGGGAGGGATCAGGCCGCTGGTGCCGGTCCAGGCGCCGAGCAGTTGCGGACCCAGCAGAAGGATCAGGAAGCCAGCGATAACTGACACGGGGATGAACAGGGCGCCGAGGAGGGGCACGTAGCGGCGCACGATGGTAGACAGACCCAGGACGGCTCCAAGCACCACGAACGCGATGCCAGCCCATTGAGCGTCGCTGTAATCCATGACGCGAGCATAAGCTTGTTCCGGGGCTTTGCGCCGAGCGCGAGAGGTCGCCGCCGGGAGATCGCTTGCGGCGACACGATCTTTCCCGCGCACGGGCCCCAGAACTGGGCGGATTTACGCGACGGCGGCGTAAACGACTCCGAGGACAATCAGCAGCGCCGAGACTGGCAAGGTCCAGCGACGTGGCGCCGGAGCGATCTTGTACACCAGGACGATCGCAGTCAGCACGATCATCCACGTCAGACTGGACAGCCCAACGAGCAACA
>JAFAPL010000369.1 GCA_019247135.1 Chloroflexota bacterium
GCATTGAAAAATGCGTAATGCAGCGCGGTGAACTTGTCGTACTCAGGCGGAACAATGCGTCCGAAGTGCTCGCGCAACAACTGTTCGTAGCGGGCGTCTCGCAGCGCATCGGAGAAATCCAGGACCGTTACGCCGCTTGGCGCCGACGACGCCGTCGCGCGCCCAGGTTCCGAGTCGAAGCGCAGTGCGTTCAGATCGAGCCCACGCAGACTCGTGCGCCGCCAGCCCTCGGTCCGCTGATCCGGCATCGGCATCGCGGAGAACGCGTCGAACGCGCGCAGCCGCAACTCCAGCAGCCATGCGGGTTCCTGGCGCGCACGAGACAAGTTTTCAACCGCCGAGCGCTCGGTGAGCGTCGGCGGAACAGCAATTTCAGTACTCACTGTGCGGTTTCTCTCAGCCGATGGAGCCTTCCATCTGCAGCGCCAGCAACCGATTCAGCTCGACGGCGTACTCCATCGGCAGCTCTTTCGTGAACGCCTCGAAGAAACCGTTCACGATCATCGTCTTGGCTTCCGTTTCGGACAGCCCACGACTCTGCAGATAGAACAACTGCTCGTCAGACACCTTCGAAACCGTGGCCTCGTGGCCGATGTCGACGCGCTCCTCGTCGATCTCGATCGACGGATATGTGTCGCTCCGGCTCTTCTCGTCCAGCAGCAACGCGTCACACCGCACGAACGCTTTCGAACGCTCGGCGCCCTTGCCGACTTTTAGAAGGCCACGATACGCCGCCCGACCACCGTCCTTCGAAATCGATTTCGAGGTGATCGTGCTCGTCGTATCCGGCGCCGCGTGGATGACTTTGCCACCCGCGTCTTGCAGTTGACCGGCGCCAGCAAACGCGACCGACAGGATCTCGGCACGTGCGTGCGGGCCCATCAGATAGACCGCCGGGTATTTCATCGTGACCTTGGATCCGAGGTTCCCGTCCACCCATTCGACGGTCGCATTCTCGTAGGCCATCGCTCGCTTGGTGACCAGGTTGTAGACGTTGTTGGACCAGTTCTGAATCGTCGTGTAGCGGATGTGCGCACCCGGTTTGGCGATGAGCTCCACAACCGCCGAGTGCAGCGAGTCCGACGAATAGATGGGCGCCGTACAACCTTCGATGTAGTGCACGCGCGCGCCTTCGTCGGCAATGATCAGGGTCCGCTCGAACTGGCCCATGTTTTCCGCGTTGATGCGGAAGTAGGCCTGCAGCGGAATCTCGACGTGGGTGTTCTTGGGAACGTAAATGAACGAGCCGCCCGACCAGACAGACGAATTCAGCGCCGCGAACTTGTTGTCGGCCGCCGGAATCACCGTGCCGAAGTATTCCTTGACCAGGTCCGGGTACTCGCGCAACCCGGAGTCCATATCCAGGAAGATGACGCCCTGCTTCTGCAGGTCCTCACGAATCGAGTGGTAGACCACCTCCGACTCGTACTGCGCCGAGACTCCTGCCAGGAATTTTCTCTCCGCCTCGGGGATGCCGAGCTTGTCGAACGTGTCTTTGATGTAGGACGGCACGTCGTCCCACGACTTCTCAGCCGTGTTCTCGGACGGTCGAACGTAGTAGAAGATGTTCTGGAAATCGATCTCGGAAAGGTTGGCGGCCGGCCACGTCGGCATTGGCTTTCTGAAAAAAATCTCGAGCGCGCGGAGGCGGAACTGGCGCATCCAGTCCGGCTCCTTTTTGTACTCGGAGATCTGTTCGACGATCTCACGATCCAGCCCGCGCCGCGACTTGAACGCGTACTGCTCGGGATCGCTGAAACCGTACTTGTAGTCTTTGGTGAGATCTTGTGCCTTAACGGCCATCGGTGCTCATCTCCTCCGCGCTGTCAATGCCAAGACGGCGCAAGATCGGTTCGTACCCTTCACTTTCGAGTGCCTGGACCAGCTCGTTGCCACCCGACTCCACGATGCGGCCGCGCGCCATCACGTGCACTCTGTCAGGCCGTACGTAATTGAGAATGCGCTGATAGTGCGTGATCAGCAGAATGCCCATCTCGGGTTGCTGGTCATGAACCGAGTTGATCGCGTCGCTGACAATCCGCACCGCGTCGATGTCCAGGCCAGAGTCCGGCTCGTCCAGCATCGCCAGGCGCGGTTTCAACATGGCAAGCTGCAGCATCTCGGCTCGCTTCTTTTCACCACCCGAGAACCCCTCGTTCAGGGCGCGTGTGGCGAAGCTCGACTCGATCTGCAGCCGCTGCATGCGCTCGCTCAGCTCCTTGCGGAACTGCACCGCGTTGATGGCTTCTGATCCGCGCACGGCCTTGACGGCTGCTCGCAGAAAGTTGCCCGTGCCGACTCCAGGAATTGCAACCGGATTCTGAAACGCCAGAAACAGGCCCTGCTTGGCGCGCTCGTCAGGCTTCAATTTAAGTAGGTCCACCCCGTCGAGAAATGCGCGACCAGATGTGATCACGTATTTCGGATGGCCCATCAGCGCGTTGGCCAGCGTGCTCTTGCCAGAGCCGTTGCGCCCCATCAGGGCGTGGATCTCGCCAGGTCGCACCACGAGGTCGACCCCGCGCAGGATTTCCTTCCCCTCGACGGAGACGTGCAGGTTCTCAATTTCGAAGAGCGCGCCTGTGGCGCGGACAGTGCCGTTGGTTGCCAATTGCGTCATGCGTGCGCGAATTCACCTTTGGAGTTCAGTGACTGGAGTGGCACAAACTGCGCCGCGTGCCGCTGCAGTGCCTCGGAAATAACCAGGTCATCGAGAGTCGTCGAATCGAGCACACCGAGGATTGCCGCTTGCACGCGCTGCCAGATCGAGCGTGACAGACAAGCACTTTCTCGCACACATGCCCCGGGCAAGTAGTCCTCAGCCGTGCACTCGACGGGTGCCACCTCGCCTTCGAGGACGCGGTACACCTCGCCAACCGTGATCTGACTCGGCGGTCGCGCCAGGCGATAGCCACCGCGCACGCCGCGCGTGCCTTCGACCAGACCAGCTCGGCGCAGCTCACCCACGAGCTGCTCGAGGTACGCTAACGGCAGGTCTTCACTGCGAGCGATCTCGGCGATCGACAGCAGCCGGCCAGCCGCGTGGGCGCCCGCCAGCTCAGTCATGGCTCGCAACCCGTAATGGACTCGTGTGGATACCTTCATGGCGCTCGAAAATCCGACCTATTTACTCGGAATTATGGCCTGTGCTAGTGTATGCTGTCAACTTGAAAGCGACCTGCCCGAGGGACTTCTGTACACATGATTGAAATCACTGACAACGCAGCCACCAAAGTTCGGGAGTTGCTCGAAGAGTCTGGCAAGGCTGACCACGCCCTGCGCATCTTCGTTCGAGGCATGAGTTGCTCAGGTCCGGCCTACGGGATGGCGCTGGACAACGAGCCGCGCGAGGACGACAGCAGCTTCGAGTTCAACGGTGTTCGCATTCTCGTCGATCCGCTGAGCGCGCAGTACGTCGAGGGCGCCGAAGTCGACTACGTCGATGGTCTGATGGGCCGTGGCTTCACGGTCGTCAACCCGAATTACCAGAACCAGGGCGGCGGCTGCGGCGGCGGCTGCACCTGCGGCGGGCACTAACTTCTCTTTTGAACGGAGCCGCTCATGAGCGGCTCCGCCCCGGCCAGGCGGATCATGATCCGCTAGCGCCATGAGTCGAAGAAAATCTCGTTCTGCTGCTATCGGCTCGATACTCTGTGAACCACACGGGTGCGAGACGACTTCTACAGCGTCTTACAGGTCAGCCCTCAAGCCAGCGAGGACTCGATCCGCGCTGCCTACCGTCGCCTCGCGCGCCTCTACCACCCTGACCTGAACGCCGACCCCGCCGCCGCCGAGCGCATGCGCCACATCAACGCGGCCTACGCCGTGCTCTCGGATCCCACGCGCCGAGCCGCCTACGACGCGCGCCGGTTCCTCCCCAGGACCCAGGTCGCAACCGTCGTCCACCCTCGACGCGTCGCGGTAGACGTCGCGCCACCCATGAGCAATCCACCCACACGCCTGCAGCGATCAGTCGACCGTATCGTCGCCGTCCTCGGCGTCCTGCTCCTCCTCGGCATCGCCTTCTACACCGTCAACGTCATCCCGTACGCCGATCAGCAATTCCAGCAGACCAGCCGCTACCGCTCCGCCGCCCCGATGGCGACCGCCGATCCACAGGCCTCGGAGCATCCGCTGGGGAGCGTGCCGGACCGCCTGCTCAACGATGACACCCTGCATCGCTTCCCTGGCGCCGTCCTCGTCGCGCCGGCGCAGTTGCAGCCGTTTGCCAAGCTGCCCATCCTGCGCGTGGAAGGCACCGGTCAGGGCATCGCCCGGTACGCGATCTATTACGGAAACCTGAACACCGGTTCGGCAACCATCACGGGCCTGGTCGGACGCGCAGCCCTGGACGGAGCCATGCCGCACATCGCGGATTGCGCCGCTGACGCTCAGTACTGCTCCGGCCTCGTGCCGGGTCAAACGTCAGGCCCGCCAGGCATCGAGCTGTTTCGACCGCCTGATCTGGTTCAGGATTACCCGGCGTTCGTCTACCACCGCGTGTGCTGCAACGGCGTGTTCTGGAGCGTGAGCTGGTACGAGCCGCGTTCGAACGTGACCTACACGATCGACATGGCCCGCAGTGTGGCCACCCAGTACGGCACAGCGTCGGTCGACGACGATCTTGCGGCGGCGCGGGGCGTCGCCACCCTCGCCGATCAGCTCGTCCGCATTCCGTGACGGTCTGTTAAGCTGCGCGCGCGTGGGGTACGTCGAGTCGATCCATGTCGCGCCGTCGGCCGGCGCACCAATGCAGACCCTGTCTGAAGTCAGCGCCGTTGCCGGCCGTGGCCTGCAGACCGACCGGTATCTCGAGCGCACCGGCTTCTACTCAGCCCGACCGACCGATCCAGGCGCACGCGAAGTGACGCTTTTCGAGTCGGAAGTCCTGCAAGCACTGCAGCAAGAACACGGGATTCAGTTCGCGGCCTCCGAACACCGGCGCAACCTGACGACTCGCGATATTCGACTGGCTGACCTGGTCGGTCAACGCTTCCGCGTCGGCGACGTGCTGCTCGAATATGTGAAGGACTGCCCGCCGTGCGAGCATCTCGAGCAGGTCACTGGCAAGCCGGTGCTGGTGCCATTGCTGAATCGCGGCGGGATCCGTGCGCGGGTACTTGAAGGCGGCACCCTCCGCGCGGGCGATGCCATTACAGTGGTCGCCGCAGCGGCGACCAGCGCGTGAACGCAATCACAGCCGATGAAAAAGCGGCTGGTGGTCTGCTGCGACGGCACGTGGAACGTCCCCGACCACATCGACCGCGGCCAGATCCGCCCCAGCAACGTGGTTCATATCGCACTGGCGACGAAGCGCACGGCCCCAGACGGCACCCCTCAACTCGTCTTCTACGACAAGGGCGTCGGCACGGACTGGTGGGATCATCTCAGCGGCGGCGCTTTCGGCGTCGGCCTCTCGGATAAGGTCAAGGACGCCTACTGTTGTGTCGCCGAGCACTACGAACCAGGCGACGACATCTTCCTGTTCGGTTTCAGCCGCGGCGCCTACACGGCGCGCAGCACGGCCGGCCTGATCCGCAACATCGGTGTCCTGAAACGTCAGAACCTCGGCAGGCTCAACGAGGGCTACGACCTGTACCGCCGCCGCGACGAGGCCTCCGACCCGAGCGAGTTCGAGTCGCAGCTGTTCCGCAAAATGTACGCCTGCGAGGACATCACGCCCATCACGTTGATCGGCGTCTTCGATACCGTCGGCGCGCTCGGCATCCCGGCGGGGATTCCGTGGCTGCCGGTGAGCCTGGTGCAGCAGATCAACGAGCACTGGGCCTTCCACGATCTGCGACTGAGCCGTTACGTCAAGTACGCGTACCAGGCGGTCGCCGTCGACGAATCTCGCGCGCAGTTCCCCCCAGCCCTGTGGCAACAGCAGCTGGACCGGCCGCCCGCGCCCGGTGTAGACCAGGTTCTCGAGCAGGTCTGGTTCGCGGGTGTGCACACCAATGTCGGCGGCGGCTACGTCGACACTGGCCTCTCGGCCATCACGCTCTTCTGGATGAAAGACAGGGCCGAAGGCGCGGGCCTCGCCCTGGACGACCACTATTTCGAATCCCAGGGTCTGCGACCCAACCCGTTGGGCGTCCTACGCGATTCGCGGATTGGCTTCTATCGCCTGCTGCCGCCGAAGTTGCGACCGATCGGAGTCGCGCCCCACGGCAACGAAAGCGTCAGCCCTACGGTGCTCGAGCGGCAGCGGGCGAAACCGTCTTATCGGCCGCGCAACGTTCTGGACTACGAGCAGCTGCAGTCCGCAACAAAGCGATCGCCGCGCGCATCGAACTGATGTGACAACCAGTTGGCGGACCGAACTTCCGCATTGGCTGGTGCTGGCGGCCATGTTCGGACTGGCAGCCATCAACTGGAGCTCGGCCCCTGACCGGATGCCTGTGCACTGGAATGTCGACGGCCAGCCCGACCGCTACGGATCGAAAGCCGAAGGCCTGCTGCTACTCCCCGTCATTGCCCTCGGCATCTACCTTCTGTTCCGCGTGTTGCCGTTGATCGACCCCAAACGCGCCAACTACGCTCAGTTCAGCGGCGCGTATTCAGTCATACGCCTGGCCGTGCTCGCATTCCTCGCCGTGATCTACGGCGTCGTGTTGTTGTGGATGCGCGGAATCGAGGTAGAGCTCCGGACGGTACTCCCGATCGCGCTGGGCATGCTTTTCTTGATTCTCGGCGCGGCCTTGCCGCGCATCCGGCCAAACTGGCTCGTCGGTATTCGGACCCCATGGACGCTCACGAGCGACGTTGTCTGGACCAGGACACATCAACTGGGCGGCGCCCTGTTCATGGCAATTGGCGTGTTCAGCCTGTTGGTCGCAGTCGTCAGCCCTCGCGTGGCGTTCTACGCCACGGTCGGGATGGTGCTTGTTGCGGTCGTGGCGGTGACAGTCTTGTCGTACGTGATCTGGCGGCGCGAGCAGCACACCACTGCGTAACAGTATCGAGCTCGACCTCCTATGATCGACCTCGATGGCCGTCCAGCGCTTCAGCTACGAGCCCGAGCGGGTACTCGACGACTTCTACTGCATTCCGCTGCCGCTCCATGACGGGAGCCCCGTGAACGCGTTTGTGTGCACGGACCACGACGGCGTGTGGCTGATCGACGGTGGACTCGATAGCGAGCACTGTCAGGCAACACTGCGCGACGGCCTTCAAAAACTCGGCTTCAGCCCGTCCGACGTGCGCGGGATCCTGATCACACACGGGCATACCGATCACGTGGGCATGGCTCCGACCATCGCCGCGAACGGCGGCACGATCGCCGCCCACGAACTGGAAGCAACCGTCGGCCGCCGGCTTGCATTCGACGAGAACTGGCTGCATCGCAACGGTTTGCCATCCGATACAACGCCGATGCGCTGGGGCGCGCACGCCATCTGGCCAGACCCAACGCGCTTCTTGAATGATGGCGAGGTCCTGCGCTGGGGCAACTTGCAGCTCCAGGTGCTGTGGTGTCCTGGACATACGCCTGGGCTGGTGTGCCTCTACGATGCGCGCCGCGGCCTGGTCTTCACCACCGACCACGTGATGCGGCGCGCTCGCGCACCTGTCTCGCTCCGCTTCGACAGCAACGACGACCCGTTGGCCGCGTACCTCGCATCCGTTCGCAAGCTCGGCTGCGTTGAAGCGGCGACCGTGCTGCCTGGCCACGGTCGGCCGTTCGGCGGTTTGTCGCAGCGTCTGCGGCAGATCGAACACGAGATCGCGCACGATCTCGAGGTCCTCATGGCTGCGCTGCGTGCGCACGGGCCAGCCACGGCGTACAGGCTGCTGCCGTTCAGCAGCGCCGCTGGCGACCGTCGAGTAGCCGAACGGTATGCTCTCAGCCTCCTGCTGGCTCGGCTACGTCACCTCGAGCGCGCAGGCCAGATCGTCCGCGCCGACCAGAACGGCGCCATCCACTACGCCGTTTCGTAGCGTTCATCTCACATCTCACGTCTCAAACAGGGGCTAACCCCCGTGCCTGCCGGACCCGCCGTCGCTACGATGGACGCGCCATGGCGTCGCCCATTCGAGTCGCAATCGTCGAAGATGAGCCCCTGTATCGTGGCTTGCTCGAGCGCTACCTCGCCCAGCACCCGCGACTCAGCGTCATCGGCACCTATGCTGACGGCGCCACGGCCCTCGCCGAAGTCCCGGACCAATCCGCCGACGTCGTCACCCTGGACATCGAGCTGCCCGGTCGCATGGACGGCATCCAGACGGCCCTCGCGCTGCGCCAACGCCTGCCCGCGGTGGGCATCGTCATTCTCTCCAATCACGCCGATCCACGTTTTCTGGGCGTCCTCCCGCGCGAAGTCACCAGCGGCTGGTCTTACCTCTTAAAGAAGTCGGTCTCCAGAGTCGAAGTGCTCGACCGTGCCGTGGAAGGCGCGGCCGCCGGCACGGTCACCCTCGACCCGGCCATCGTGGCCGGCATGCGGCCCAGGCCGGGCGGCGCGGTGGCTCGATTGACCCCGCGCCAGCGCGAGATCCTGGGCCTGGTCGCCTCGGGGTTGAACAACGCGGCCATTGCCGAGCAGTTGGTGCTCGCCGAAAAGTCTGTCGAGAACCAGCTGACCGCGATCTACGGCGAGCTCGGGCTGGACCGGCGCGACGGTACCGCCATCCACCCGCGCGTCAGCGCGGTACTCGCATATTTGAAAGACAGTCGTGTGTCCGCCCGCGGCACGGTCGCATGACGCGCCGCACGCTTATCGTCGTCGACGATCAGCCGGATTTCTTGAAGATCGCTCGCTCGCGGCTCACGCGTGACGAAACGCTCGAGGTCATCGCCGAGGCGACCAGCGGCGAGGCTGCCCTGGACCTGGTCCCACGGCTGCAACCCACGCCAGATGGCGTTCTGCTGGACGTCGAGATGCCCGGACTCGATGGATTCGAAACCGCGCGCCGTCTGCGCGCCCTCGCCCCCGAGCTGCGCATCATCCTGACCAGCGCGTCCGACACTTCACACTACGGCGTGGCCGCGGGCCGCATCGGCGCTGCCTTCTTGCCCAAACGGAGCCTCAGCGCGGAGGCCGTCCTGCATCTGCTCGACTGAAAGCGGCAGGACGACCCGGACCGTCGTGCCTTGCCCTGGCACGCTGTCGATGTGCCAGGTGCCTCCAACCCGCCCAACCCGTGCCGCCATGCTGCTCATCCCCAGGCCGGCGCGAACGTGGTCCATAACAAAGCCCGAACCGTCGTCCCGAACCTGGAGCTCGAGTCCACGCTCGACCACCGCCAACCGGACCTGCACCTGCCCCGCGCCAGCGTGCTTCACCACGTTCCCGAGCGCCTCTTCCACGACACGATAGGCAGTCAATCGAATGAGCTCCGGAATACCGTTCTGCGCCGCGTCGTCCAGATCCTGCACCTCGGCCGCGGCGTCGATCGAGACCGTGACGCGCGGTGTCTCGCCGGCCAGCATCTCCAGCGCCGGCAGCAATCCGGCGCGAATGATCGACGGATGCAAGCGATGACTCAGCTCGCGGACGTCGTGCTCGCGGATGTCGTCCAGTTGATCGCGCACCTCCGCGATCTCGCGTCGCGCGGCAGACGGATCGAGCAGAAGCATCTCGATCTCCTCGAGCCGATACCAGATCGTCAGCAACCGATTCTGCACGCGGCTGTGCAGCACCTCTGACAGCTCGCGGCGCAGACGCTCCTCCGCCTCGGTGATCAGTCCGCGTGACCGATCGAGCTCCACAACGCGCTGCTTCAGTTGCTCCACCAGGTCGCGGTTCGTGCCTTGCAGCTCCGAATTCAGCGTTTCGAGCTGCCCGTACATCGTCGCCAGCTCCTGGCTCGTCATGTTGACGTTGCGTGCGAGTGTGCCGAATTCGTCACGGTTCGGCACTGCGACGTGCGCGTCGAATCGACCGCCGGCGATGCGGGCCAGCGTGGCGTGGATCGCCTGCAGCGGCAACAGGAGCGACCACGACAGGATGAAGCCCAGGAGGAGCGCCGTGATCAAACTGACGATCGAAAACGCGACGAACAGCCCCGTCAGCAGCGCCTGGTCAGACGCTACGGTGGCCTGACTGCCCTCCATCTGTTGCTCGGCGTTCTGGAGCAGCAGGCTGATGGGGCCCTCGATCTCGTGCGAGATCGGATGCTCCTCGCCCAGGTGGACTTGCAGCGCCTCGTCGTACTGGCCGGACCGATACAGCCCGAGCACTCGCTGACCAGACGTCGCGTACCTGTCGTTTGCTTCCGTGATCCGCGCCAGGAGGCCGCGGTCCTGCGGCGGCGCGATCTGGTTGAGCTGATCCAGCAGGCTCTGAAAATCGGTCTTCGACTGAGCGATCTCCTGGACGTAGCTGTCGTCGTGCGTGAGCAACGACATCGTCCGATAGTGGCTCTGCGCCGTGACCAGGTAGTACATCTGGCGCAGGTCGTCTAAACGCTGCTCGGCAAGGTTCAGCTCACGCACGCGTCCCGCGATCTCACCTTGAACCGCGAGGCTGACCACCGCCATCGCGACCAGCAAGAGCGCGCCGACCAGGAATCCCGCCCGGAGCTTGGTGTGGACGCTCGCGCGAATCGCCGCGACGCGATCGATGAGTGGCTTGAGCCACGCCGCGCTGCGCGGCAAAGTCAGTTGAGCAGGAGCGTCCGAGATCGCCATGGCATCTAGACAGCCATCCTACTCGCCGGCGGTGGTGCGGTCCCTCCACAATGCAGAATGCACAAACGCGCGCGGCGCAATTTGTGCGCACTCGCATGTCCCGCGTGTCTTGGGCGCGACAGAATAGCTCGGAGGGAGTTAGAGAAGAACGCCCGATGAGCCTGCGTCTCCGCCTCGGTTGCGAGTTCCAGTACGAGAGTGCCTCCGACGTGCCCATGATCGTGCTCGTCCGTCCGCACCCCGCGAGCCTGCACAACACGCTGTACGAGGCCCGCTGGACGAACCCGAGTGTGCCCGTGCACGAGTACCGCGACACGCAGAACAACGACTGCTGGCGGCTCATCGCGCCGCCCGGCGATTTCACACTTCGTTATGACGCGCTCGTCGAGGTGTCTGGCGAGCCCGATCCCATCGTCACCGACGCGCCGCTGGTCCGGGTGCAGGATCTTCCTGACGACACCCTGGTGTTTACGCTGGCCAGTCGCTATATCCAGTCCGACCTGCTCTCACAACAGGCCTGGGACCTCTTCGGCCAAACGCCGCCGACGTGGCAGCGCGTTCAGGCTGTTTGTGACTGGGTCCACCAGAACGTGCGCTACCAGACAGGCAGCAGCGACCCGTCCGTGACGGCCGTCGACGTCTACGAACGCGGCGTCGGCGTGTGCCGCGACTTCGCCCTGATCGCAATCGCCTTCTGCCGAGCCTTGAATATTCCGGCCCGCTACACGTTCGGCTATCTGCCCGACATCGCCGTGGAGCCGCCCGACGTGCCAATGGATTTCCACGCCTGGTTCGAGGCGTTTCTGGGCGGACGTTGGTATGCGTTCGACGCACGCCACAACACGCCTCGAATCGGCCGCGTGGTGATCGCCCGTGGACGCGACGCGGTGGACGTGGCCATGAGCACGTCCTATGGCGCGCAACGTCTCCAGAGCATGACCGTGTGGGCCGAAGAAGTGACTGGCGCACTGATCGACGACAACGACGCCGACGAGCTCGAGGCCGTCGAAAGCCGAGGCGCATGACCGTTGTCCGCGTCAGGCAGCACTACCGTTATGTCTATACCGCGCCAGTGCGCGACCTGCGTCAGCAACTGATCATGGTCCCTCCCGACCGGCATGCTGACCAGGTTCTCAGGTCCTGGGGGTTCGATGTTCGGGGCACGACCGGCGCACTGGCGATCAACTGGACCACCGATCGCTTCGGCAACCGCGTCTGCGACGTCACTGCCGAACATGTCCCGCATGCGGTTGACTTCGAAGCCGTCTTCACGGTGGAACGTCGTGCGCGTTGCGAACCGCTGGAGATCGCCTCTAATCCGAGATTCTCCGAGTTCACGCCGCTCACCGCGCCGAACGACGCCATCCGTGAGGCGGCGGCCGCGATCGAGTCACAAACCGGCTCGCCGGAGGCGCGCACCGAGCTTGCACATACCTGGGCCGCACAATCCATCCTGTACGAGCTTGGCGTGACCGGCACACGCACGCCGGCCGCCATGGCGCTTCACCTTGGCCGCGGAGTGTGTCAGGATTTCTCACACATTCTCCTGTCGGTGTTGCGCTGCATGAATATTCCGTGTCGGTACGTCTCGGGTCACCTGCTCGGTGAAGGCGCACCGCACGCGTGGGTGGAAGTGCTGCTCTCGTCCGGACTCGTCGCGCTCGACCCAACCCACCATCGCCGCGTCGGAATGGACTACGTGACGGTGGCCGTCGGCCGCGACTTCGCCGACGTGACCATGACCTCCGGCGTGTTCACGGGCGCGGCCACCGGCCGGTTGCACTGGAGTAAACAAGCCGAAATTGTCGAGCTCGACGAGGCGGAGCACGCCGCGGCATGACCACCTCGAGCTCGGTGACCTTCTCCTACGACACGGGCGAATTCTGGGACGAGATGTTCGAGGCGCCCGACCGAGTTCGACCACACTACGCCGCACTGGCCGAAGCGCTCGCGAGTCTCGGCCCGCACGACGTCGAGCGACGCCAACGCGCCGCTGAGCTCTCGTTCCAGGCGCGCGGCGTCACCTTCGCCGTGAATCAGGGTCCCGAGGGCGTCGATAAAGTGATGCCATTCGACCTGATTCCGCGCGTCATCACCGCCGACGAATGGCGCACCATCGAGCGTGGGCTGGAGCAGCGTGTCCGCGCGCTGAATCTGTTCCTGCATGACATTTATCACGACGCGCGTATCCTGAACTCGGGCGTGATTCCGCCGGAGCTCGTGTTCGGCTCACGCGGTTATCGGCGCGAGATGCGCGGGCTCGACGTACCGCTGGGCGTGTATACACACATCGTGGGTAGTGACCTCGTTCGAGACTCCAGCGGTGAGTTCTACGTGCTGGAGGACAACCTGCGAACTCCATCTGGAGTCTCCTACGTGGTCGAGAACCGGCGAGTGTTGAAGCGCGTCTGGTCGCAGCTGTTCCACGGCTCCGACGTGCGTCCCGTGGAAGGCTATGCGCAGGACTTGCTGGACGTGCTCCGTTCGGTCGCGCCAGAAAGAGTGGATGATCCAACCGTCGTGCTGCTCACTCCGGGCGTCTACAACTCGGCGTACTTCGAGCACTCGTTCCTGGCCAAAGGCATGGGCGTGCAGATGGTCGAAGGCTCGGACCTGTACGTCGACGACGGCTGCGTCTATATGCGCACGATCCGGGGTCCGCAGCCCGTGCACGTGATCTATCGCCGCGTGGACGACGATTTTCTCGACCCGCTCGCGTTTCGCGCCGACTCGTTGCTTGGTGTAGCTGGATTATTCGCCAATTATCGAATGGGCCGTGTGACGCTCGCCAATGGTATTGGGGCGGGAGTCGCCGACGACAAGGCCGTCTATGCCTATGTCCCCAGCATCATCAAATATTACCTGAGCGAAGAGCCGATTCTGCCCACCATCCGCACGTATCTTCCGACGGATCCGAGCGAGCTGCGCTACATCCTCGAGCACATGCGCGAGCTGGTCATCAAGTCCGTCAACGAAAGTGGCGGCTACGGCATGTTGGTCGGGCCGCATTCGACCCAGGCAGAGCGCGAGGAGTTTGCAGCGCGCATTCAGGCCAATCCGCGGAGTTTCATCGCCCAACCAACCCTGGCGCTCTCGCGGCATCCATGCTGGGTCGATGACCATTTCGAGGGCCGGCACGTGGATTTACGGCCGTTCGTGCTGTTCGGGCGCGACGTGCGCGTCACTCCGGGTGGCCTGACGCGAGTGGCGATGCGCCGCGGCTCGCTCGTCGTCAACTCATCTCAGGGCGGCGGTGCCAAAGATACCTGGGTGCTGGCCGCTCCGTCCGACGAGCCCTGAACGATGCCACTGTTGTGCCGAGTCGCCGAGAACATGTTCTGGCTCAGCCGGTACATCGAACGAGCGATCGCCGTCATCCGCGTGGTGGACGTGACGACACACCTGGACCTGGATGCCGGTGACGACTCCGCGAACGACGTCGATTTCTGGACTCCGCTCCTCGGCCCCGTCGTCGACACCAACCTGGCTCTGGCGACAACCGGCAACGCTCCGCTTCCGCGTCCGAGTGACGTCCGCTATCACCTTGCGTATGATCCTGACAACCCCAACTCACTGGTCGCCTGCGTCCAGCACGCGCGCGCCGCCGCTCGCGAAGTCCGCGAGAGCATCTCCACCG
Source organism: Chloroflexota bacterium (assembly GCA_019247135.1). Next base: position 14,271 of record JAFAPL010000369.1, read on the forward strand.
AGATGTGGGAGCAGATCAACAGGACGTACCTCGCCCTGTCGGACTCCGCGCGTGTGTACGACGTCGAAGAAGACGTGTCCGGCTTCTACCGCCGTATCCGCGACGGATTGCTCCTCATTCAGGGCCTCGCCGACGTCACGATCGCTCACGACGAAGCGTGGTCCTTTCTGACGCTCGGTAAATACCTCGAACGCGCCGAAAGCGTCGCGCGCCTGCTGAAACTCCAGTCGTACTTGCTTGCGGGTGGACCAACACACCTGTACGGGGACCAGACCGTGCGCCTGCTGGCGGTACTCCGCTCCGCCGGCTCAGCGGAGGCGTACGCGCGCTTCTACTCGTTGCGCGTCGAACCACCACGCGTGCTCGAGTTTCTCTTGTTGAACCCCAGCTTTCCACAATCCGTACGCTTCTCCATCGTCGCGGCCTGGACTGCGCTGGAGTGCGTTGCGCACGTTGTCGGTTATTCTGACATCAATACCGCGCCGCCCGTCCGCACACTCGGGCGCCTGCGGGCGCATCTCGAGCATGCATCCGTGGACGAGATCATTGAGGAAGGTCTGGAACAGTTCCTGAACACTGTCCAGACCGCGATTCACCAGTTGACTGACAGCATCACGCGCGAATATTTTCATTTCACACCCGGTGCTGGGCGTCAAATGGCGGTCGCGCGCGCGGCGCAGCTCATGGCCGGCCAGCAGCAGCAATGAAAATCGAGGTCACGCACGTCAGTCGACTGGACTACGATGGCGACGTAGTGGAGTCAGTGATGGATCTGCGCCTCGGACCGCTCGACGATGCGGACCAGGACGTGCCCGAGTTCAATCTGCGTGTCCAACCCGACGGCCACATCCGACGCTACTCAGACGGCCTCGGCAATGTCGCCCACCTGTTGACCAGCACGCAGCCGCACCGATATCTGGAGCTCACGATGCGCTGCTGCGTCGAAACGCTGCTGGAGGATCCGTTCGCGGCGCCTACGCGCGCGCCTGCTCCACTCACTCCAATTGAGCTCGTGGATGCGCTCGATCCCTCGCCGCTCGTACCGGATTGCCCCGCCCTGTCGACGCTTGCGGAGCCCTTCCGCGGCCTGGATCCATTCGAAGCTGCTCGGAAGATGTCCTCGATGATCTACGACCAGTTCGCCTATCGCCAGGGCGTAACGGACGTGACGACCACGGTCGAACAAATCCTGGAGCACCGCGCGGGTGTCTGCCAGGATTTCGCGCACTTGCTGATCGGTTTGTGTCGCGTGCTCAGGATTCCGGCGCGGTATGTCAGTGGCTACGTCGCCTCGACGGGCGACCGTCACCGTGGCGCCGGCGCCTCCCACGCATGGGTGGAAGCGTACACACCCACACATGGCTGGCGCGGATTCGATCCGACCAACAACCTGGTCGCCAACACACGTTATGTGAAGATCGCGCGCGGACGCGACTACGCCGACGTCCCGCCGACTCGCGGCACCTTTCGCGGTGCCGCGAACGAAAGTTTGCAGGTCTCCGTAACGGCTCGAGCCGTTTAGGCGGCCACCCGTTCTTGCTGCGGCTTGGCCTGTACCGTCGGGCGCACCGAAACCAGCGTCCGCAGCACGGGCCGAGCAGCCGGCGTGGCAAGGACCTCCCGACGCAGCAGGCTCGAGCACACCGTGCACCGATAACCGTGCCCCATGCGGCGCAATCCGCAGGTCGGGCAGAACAAATATTGATAGGTCATGCAGATGACTCCTTGTGTGCTTACAAGCATGCCGCCAATCCGGTTTGCCCACCATCCCGGAATGCGCGTACCGCGGGTACGCCAAATGGCGTAGGCACGCCAGCCACGTACACTGCGGACATGTCGGCGCGTCCGCAACGCGAATCCGTCGACGGCGAGCGTCTGCAGCTCGTCCTGGACCTCGGCCAGCGCGTCACATCGATGCTGGACATCGACGTCCTGCTTCCCGAAGCCTGTCGCTTGATCGCCGAGACGTTCGACTACGACCTGGTCGGCATCAACCTGCTCGATCCCCTCCACCCGGACCGCCTGTACCAGGCGGCCGCATTTCCGACCGAGCGGCGCCTGCCCCGCTCGTTTCGCGTTCCGCTCGGTCGGGGTATCACCGGCTGGGTCGCCCGCCACGGCCGACCGCTGCTCGTCAATGACGTCACGCGCACCAAGCGCTATATCCCCGGGCCGGGCCGCGAGAAGACGCGCGCCGAGCTCGACGTTCCGCTCCGCCTCGGCCCGCGCACGATCGGCGTCCTGAACGTCGAAAGTGAGCGGCGCATGGCGTTCGCGTCCGACGCTGTGCCGTATCTGCAAGGTCTCGCTGGCCAGATCGCCCAGGCGATCGAGAACGCTCGCCTTGCCGCCCAATCCCGAGAGCTCGCGGTCGCGCAGGAGCGCGCGCGGCTCGCCCGCGACCTGCACGACGAGACCATCCAATCACTCGTTGCGCTCGGCCGTCAACTGGACCTGCTCGCGCTGGACCTCGACGAGCCCTCCGTAGCCCGCGAGCGGCTCGAACGCGTGCAGTCGCTGGTGGTCACCACCCTGGACGGTGTCCGCCGGCTGAGTCAGAATCAACGGCCCGCCGCGCTCGAAGATCTCGGGCTGGTCGCCGCGTTGCGAAGTCATGCAGCAAGTCTCGCGGAGCTTGGACTGCGCGTTTCCTTCACCGTGCGCGGCGAGCCGCTGCGCCTGCCGCCTGTTATCGAGTCCGCCGTGTACCGCGTGGCCCAGGAGGCGCTCAGTAACGTGGCGCGACACTCCGGAGTCTCGTCTGCCGTTCTGGAGCTGTCGTTCTCATCGACGGAGCTCCGCTTGTGCGTTCGGGATAACGGCGCCGGCTTCGATCGACGTCAGACTCCATTCGGCCAGGGCTTGCGCGGGATGTACGACCGCGTGGCA
>JAFAPL010000375.1 GCA_019247135.1 Chloroflexota bacterium
AGTGGGTACGGTGCTCGTCCTCGGACGTCTGGTGTATCGCGAGACGGGCAGCCGTTCCGCGGCTCTGCTCGCGGGCGGCGTGTATGCGGCGACGTTTCCATTCGGCGACACCACGCTCGATCTTGCACGCGTGGACGCACTCTTCACGTTCTTGCTGTTCGTCGCGGTCTACGCCGCTCGACGGGCGGCGCTGGAGCCGCGACAGGCGAGCCTATCGCTGGCGATCAGTGGCGTCGTGCTTGGATTGGCGGCGCTGACCAAACTGCCGCTCGGGGCGGTGCCAGTGGCGCTCGGGATTTTTCTTTCGAGTGTGTTTGCCCATCGCGCGCGTGCGTTGGTGTTCCTGGCCGCCGCAGGCGTGACCGTGGCGGCCGGACTGGCGCTGCTGGGCAGCGGTCCGTGGCCGCTGTTCTACCTGTGGGATCTGCCCGAGCGACACTACGTGCGCCCGGATCTGGTGGGCAGGTTCTGGTTCATGGATATCCTGCCGCGCCTCTCGATCGCGTTGCTGTTCGGCCCGGCGTTTGTGGTTGTTCGGCTGCTGCAGCGCGACGCACGACCGCTGGTCTTCTATTCGATGGTCTCGGGCAGCGTGCTCGCGCTGTCCTGGATCTCGCGTACGAATGGTGGCGGGTCGATCAACGTGCTCCTGCCCGCGTTCGCGCTCGCGGCGCTGCTACTCGGTCTGGGCGTTCACTCGGTCATCACACAAATCGACGGCAACACTCTGCGCGCGCAGACGTTTCGGGCCTACCTGTTCGCGCTGTGCGTGGTCCAGTTCGGGCTGCTTGCGTATAACCCGCGCTTGACCGTGCCGTACCGTTCAGACCAGTGGGCGGACGATCGACTGGCACAGAAGCTCGCCTCCTTGCCGGCGCCGATCCTGGCGGGCGACCTGGACACCTATATGCATCGTGACACCCAGAGTGTGCATCCGATGGCCGGCCCGATCGGGGAGATCGAGGGCGAGTTTGGGGGCCCCGGCACGCCCGAGGGTCACGCGATCGACAACACGATCCGCGCCCAGCTCGCCGCGCATCGGTTTCGGTACGTGGTGCTGTACGACAAGTCGTCGTGCTGTTTCGAAGACATGGCCGCGAGCTATGGCTATCGGGATGTCGGGCCGCTTTTTCCGCCGGGCGATGTGTTCTACGAGTGGAAGTCGTCACGCACGCCGGCACCGGAGCTGCTTGCCGCGCCCGACCAGCCAGCGAACTGACGGTCAACGCACACGGGATGGATTGGAATTGGGGCGCGCGGTACGCTATCTTCGACCAACCAAACGTTCGTTTGATTGAGGACACAAGATGCCCCGCGCCGCCATCGTCACCGGCTTGCGCACCCCCTTCTTGCGCGCCGGCACCGACTTCGCTCAGCTCGACGTCCTCGACCTCGCCCGCGGCGTCACCGTCGAGCTCTTGCAACGCGCCGAGCTCCAGCCCGCCGAGGTGGACCACCTCATCTACGGCAACGTCATCCGGCCGGTGCAGTACACCAACCTGGCGCGGGAGCTCGTCCTGGCGGCTGGGCTTCCAAGGCAGACACCGGCCGATACGGTGACGCTCGCCTGCGCGTCCGCCTGTCAGGCCATCACGGACGCGACGAACCTGATCGAGCGCGGCTACGCCGAGGTCGTGATCGCCGGCGGAGTCGAGATGTTGTCGAACGTCCCCGTGTCGCTGAGTCCGCCCCTCGCGCGAGCGCTGGTCCAGGCCAGCCAGGCCAAGTCGTTCGGTGCACGTCTGCAGAGTTTTCGAACCGTCGGCATCGCCGACCTGCCGCCAGTCGCGCCGAGCATCACCGAGACGTCGACCGGCTTGAGCATGGGCCAGTCGGCGGAGACCATGGCCAAGCTGAACGCCATCAGTCGTGAGGATCAGGACGCGTGGGCGCTCGCCTCACATCAGAAGGCCGCGGCGGCCTGGGACGATGGTCGACTGGGCGCCGAAGTCGCGCCTGTGTACGTCGCGAACGACGGCGGCCGCGCGGTCGTCAAAGACAACCAGATCCGACGCGACACATCGGCTGAGAAGCTTGCCGCGCTGAAGCCGGTCTTTGATCGGCACTATGGCACCGTGACCGCGGGCAACTCGTCGCCTATCACGGACGGCGCTGCAAGCGTGCTGCTCATGTCCGAAGACAAGGCGCGCGCGCTCGGCTTCGCGCCCAAGGCGTTCATTCGCTCGTATGCGTACGCGGCCGTGGACCCGGCCGGGGAGCTGCTGATCGGCCCCGCGTATGCCATTCCGAAAGCGCTCGATCGGGCTGGCATTCGCCTGTCGGACATCGACCTGGTCGAGATGCATGAAGCCTTTGCGGCTCAGGTGCTCTCGACCATGAGCAAACTGGAGTCGCGGGTCTTTGCTCAAACGGAGCTCGGCCGCGACGAGCCGGTCGGCGCCATTGCGCCCGACAGGATCAATACACGAGGTGGCTCGATCGCTTTGGGACACCCGTTTGGAGCGACCGGCGCCCGCTGCGTGCTGAGCCTGGCCAACGAAATGGAGCGCCAGGGGTCTGAGCTGGGCCTCGTGTCGGTGTGCGCCGCCGGCGGGGTCGGCGCGGCGATCGTCCTGGAGCGCGCGTGACGGCCACACAGACGCGCGCCGTGCGTTTCGACGCGCCGGACGAGGATGGCCTGGCGCGCATCGTGATCGACCGGCCAGATGACTCGGTCAACGCCATCAATGCCGAGTTCCTCGAAGACCTCGCGGACGCCATCCACGCCGCCCGCGCGGCCAACCCGCGGGGTCTGATCGTCAGCTCGGCAAAACCGAGGCAGTGGGTTGCAGGCGCCGACCTGAAACTCGTCACGGCGGCACGTGAGGCGCGAGCCCCACAGGATGCGAGCCGTCGCTTGCAGGGGGTGCTCGACGAGCTGGCCTGGCTGCCGTGCACGACGGTGGCGGCGATCAATGGCCCGGCGCTGGGTGGTGGGCTCGAGCTCGCGCTCGCCTGTGACTATCGCGTGGCGACGGATTCGCGCGACGTCTCCCTGGGCCAACCCGAGGTCAATCTCGGCCTGGTGCCAGCTGGCGGAGGAACCCAGCGCTTGCCGCGGCTGATCGGCCTGCAACGGGCGCTGGATTTGATCCTGACGGGTCGTCGGCTCGACGCACGACGGGCTCGGCGGCTGGGCATCGTTGACGAAGTCGTGCACCCGGCGGTCCTCGAAGCCGCGGCACGAGCCTGGGCGGCCAGGCGAAAGCGGTCTCTCGATCGCGCGTTGCGCATCGGGCTCAGTTTGCAGTCGGCGCTCGATGTTGCTGAGCAGACTCCCATCGGTCGCCAGCTC
>JAFAPL010000060.1 GCA_019247135.1 Chloroflexota bacterium
GGGCGTTTTCGCCAAGGATGGCGGCGGCTGGATCACCAGGCAGGACGTACAGCAGTCCGAAGGAGATGATGCTGACGATGGCGAGCACGGGGATCATGCCGACAACCTGGCGCGCGACATACTCCCTCACCGCGCTTAGCTTGTGAAAGCGTCTAAGGCATGTTCCACCCACTCCCCCCTGGCCCCCCTCGCCCTGGCCAGGGCGAGAGGGGTTGAGCGGTTACACCCCTCGGGTGGAGTGCCGCGAGCGGTCGGCGCCCCAGCGCGTGGCAAAGGGTTACCCTCCGGCGCAATTCGAGCGGGTGGCGACGTGAACACGGTCTACCTCAGATGACTTTTGATTGGCGTAAGCTGGCGATCTCGGCCTCGGTGTAGCCGAGCTCCGCCAGGATCTCGTCCGAATGCTGGCCAAGCGTCGGAGCGGCACGAATGACAGCACCGGGTGATTCGGAGAGCTTGACCGGCACGCCAAGCGTCTTCATCCGCCCAATCACCGGGTGATCCACCTCGACCACCATCTCGCGAGCCTGTACGTGCGGATCATCGAGTATCTCGGCCACGTTCTTGATTGGCCCAACCGGAATGCCTGCTTTCTGGAACAGGCAGATCCATTCGCCCGAGGGCCGTTTGCGGAACTGCTCCTGAAACAGTGTTTCGAGCTCGCCATGATTCAGCACACGCAAGGAAGGCGTTTTGAAGCGCGCATCCTCGATCAGCTCGGGCACTCCCAGCGTCTGGCACGCCGCCGGCCAGAGCCGATTCGACGGACCGATGTTGACCCAGTGCCCGTCCGCGCACTGGAACGCGCGATATGCCGCGCGACCACTTCCCTGCGGCTCGGGAACTTCTCCGGTGCCCCAGTATTCGGCAGCGCGCCAGGTGAGCCAGGAAATCGGCGTGTCGAGAAGGGTCGCCTCCACGTGCTGGCCGATGCCGCTCTTGTCGCGTCGGAGTAGCGCAGACACGATGCCCAGCGCGCCGTACATGCCCGCGCCCATGTCGCAAACAGGCGTGCCAACCTTCACCGGCTCGCCTCCGTCCGGCAGGCCGGTGACGCTCATCAGTCCGCTCATTCCCTGCGCGATCAGGTCGAATCCGGCAAAGTCCGCATACGGGCTGCCCTCGCCGAATCCGGAGATGGAGCAGTACACCAGCCCTGGATTGATGTCACGCAAAGTCGGCCAATCGCAACCAAGCCGCTGCATCACACCGGGGCGGTAATTCTGAACAAAGACGTCCGCTGTTCGAACGAGCTTGTAGAGGATCTCGCGCGCACACTCCTGTTTCAAGTCAAGCGTCAGCCCGCGCTTGTTGCGATTGACGATCAGGAAGTGGCCGTTCTCGCCCTTGTACGCGGCCAGGCCGCCCTCGGTGCGGGCTTTCGGATCGGGACTTTCGATCTTGATGACGTCCGCGCCCAGATCCGCCAGGACAAGGCCACAGAATGGACCCGCGAGCGCCAGCGTGCAATCCAGAACGCGGATCCCGTCGAGTGGACCTGGCATGTTACACGTCCAGCCAGAGATTCTCTTCGTGCCAGAAGCTCAGGAAGACCGGCGACTGATCTCCGCCAAACGCCGGCGTGCCCTTGACACGTTTACTGAGGATGTAATTCTGCGGTTGGAGCCACAGAAAACCCCACCACGCGGTGTTGTACCAGAGCGACTGCAGGTCTTTGTAAATCTGCTGACGCTTCTGGACGTCATACGTGCTGCGACCGAGGTCAAACTGCTTGTGGATCTCGTCGATCTCCGGTCCCGTCGCGCGGATGTACGCGGCTGGACCGCTGCTAGCCCAGGAGAGTGACAACTGGTCCGGATCGACCGCGGTGCCGGTCCGCTGAGTGCCCATATCGAAGTCGTTTTGCTTACGCACACGGTCGCCCCAGGCAACGCGCTCCAGCGCGGAAATCTGAGCCTTGATGCTGATCTTGTCGAGCATCTGCTGAAGAATCTGCGCCTGGAGTTGATCCGCCTCGCGCGTGATCACGACCAGGTCGATGGGAAGGCCTTGCGCAGCCCCGGATTCGGCGAACAGTGACTTTGCTTTGTCGAGATCGAACGTGTACGCGGGTACCGACTCGTCGTACCCGATGACGCCCTTTGTCAGGTCGTACTTCTGCGGCACTCCGACGCCAGCACCAACCGCTTTGGCGATCGCGTCGCGATCGATCGCGTAGCTGACGGCCTGGCGCAGCTTCAGGTTGTCCTTGAATGGACCTTTATTGCCATTGAAGAAGTAGCGGTAGCGGTTACCGAGCGTTGGATCCTCGAGGTAGACCAGGTTCGGGTCGCTTTTGGCGGTCACCGCGTCGCGACCGAGGATCGTGTCGGTGATGTCGGCGTTGCCGGAGCGCATTTCAGTCAACCGAACGCTATCGTTCGGGACGAAGCGATAGATGATCTTGTCCAGATACGGCATCGCGCCACCGCTCGCGTCTTTGTCCCAATAGGTTTCGTTTCGATTGAGGACGAGCTGCGAACCACTCTGGAACTGCTCGAACACGAACGGTCCTGTGCCGACCGCATGCAGATTCAGGCCGTCCTCACCCATCTGGTCGTAGGCGGCTTTGGAGGCGATGCCGGTGGTCTGGGAAGCATCGCTGATCGCGGCCAGCAACGCTGCATTCGGGCCACTGAGATTGACCTTGAGCGTGTAGTCGTCGACAACGCTCGCGGGATTCTTGTCGTCGACCCCGAGCAGATTGTCCCTGGCGAGGGACTTGGGATTCTGCATCCATTGCTGGACATTCCAGGCCG
>JAFAPL010000358.1 GCA_019247135.1 Chloroflexota bacterium
ACGGCGAGCCGCGGTTCGTGATGCTCGAGACCATCCGCGAGTTCGCGCTTGAGCAGCTGCAAGCGAGCGGCGAACTCGACCAGACCCGGGAGGCGCACGCGGCCTACTATCTGAGGTGGCTGGCGACCACCTCGCCGGGGCGTTCACGGGTGCCCCGGCGAGGCTGGGTGCAGCGGCTGGATCTCGACTACGACAATCTGCGGGCGGCGACACGCTGGGCACTCGATCACGACAAAGTCTCCCTGGTGCTGGCGGCCGGACTAGCGCTCACGCGTTACGGGCACCTCCGCGGTTATCTACGCGAACAGCGAGGGTGGTGGCAGGAGGCGTTGGAGCGCTCCAACGGTCAGGCCCCGGTCCTCTGGCCTACAGCCGCGTTTCTATTGGCCATTGTGCTGTTCCTCCAGGGCGACGACGGACAAGTGCTCCCGCTACTCGAGGACAGTTACGCGCGCTTTCGCGCTCTCGGTGACAGGTGGGGCATGGCCCACGTTCTCCTGCAGCTGGGTGGGGCTTCGCCACGGGGCAGCGATCCACAGGCTGCCCTGCCCCTGTTGGGTGAAGCGGAAGCCATGTTTCGCGAGTTGGGGCAGGATGAGGACGTCGCGTGGTCGCTGTGGTGCCTCGGCAACAATGCGCAGCTGCAGGGCGACCATGCAGCTGCCGAGACGTTGTACACCCAGGGTCTGGCGGTCGTGCGCGGTGTCGGCTCGCCCACCTCGATCGCCCAGGCGATTGGTCTCGAAGGCCTCGAAGGCAACATGCTGGAGGGTCTCGGCTCGGTGGCACTGCTGCGGGGCGACCTCGGGCGCGTCGAAAGCTGTGTGCGCGAAGCGGCGCGCCTGAGCGCCCACCTGGCGAGTGCCGACCATCTTGCCATCTGCGCGCTCCAGCTGGCGGGGGTGGCGCTTGGCCGCGGCGATGAGATGCGAGCAGCCCGCCTGCTGGGAGCCGCCGAAGGCTTGTGGGGCGCCGTTGCGAGCGGCATCTTGCCGGTGTATCGCGCTATCTACGACCAGGTGTGTACCGATCTAACCCGGCGCCTCAGCGAACGAGCGTTTGCCTCAGCTCGCGCCCAGGGTCGGCGGATGAGCCTGCCCGAGACCGCCGCCTTCACCTTGGCCGCAGCGGAAGATCCGGCCAACACCGATCCACTGGCAGCGCTGACCCGGCGTGAGCGCGAGGTCGCGCACCTGGCCGCCCACGGGCTAACAAACCACGAGATTGCTGCTACCTTGGCGCTCGCGGAGGGCACCGCGCGCGTGCACGTGGAACGCATCCTGGCGAAGCTCGATCTGCATTCGCGCGCACAACTTGCCGCATGGGCGGCGGAACGCGGGGTGCTGTCGAGTTGATCGCCGCACGAGTACCGGGCCAGAGAGAGTATGCGGTGCGCCTATGCCTTTCTCCATATGCCGAAGCCAACGTTCAGATGTAGTCTCATGGCACCCGGCGTTCCATGCGCGTGCTCTGTTCGGCCGTACCACTCGAGGGTCACGTTCGACCTCTGCTGCCGCTGAGTACGGCGCTAGCGAGTACTGGCCACGAGGTGCGCTTCGCGACCGGGCCAGACTTCCAGGCGCGCGTCCGCGACGCGGGTCTCACTCCTCTGCTTGCCGGACCGAGCTTCGCGGAGGCGAACGCGGCGACAGCGCGCCAACCACGCCTGGCCGCTCTTCCGCTGACCCAGCGTGGCGGTGCGACATTCAGCCAGGTGATAGCCCCGGCCAAGCTACCCGCGCTGGAGCGGATCATGGCCGAGTGGAAGCCGGACCTTGTGGTCCACGAGTGCACCGATCTGGCCCCGCCTATCGCGGCGGCGGCGGCCGGAGTCCCGGCGGTCACCCAGGGCTGGGGGTTGGTGCCGCTACCCGGGCAGACAACCCCACCAGCGTCCGATGTCATCCGGTTGTGGCACGCCCGGGGTCTCGAGCCGGACCTTTTCGCGGGCATCTTCGGCAGGCTCCACCTGCACCCGGCCCCGCGCAGTTTGCAACCGGAAGCAACGGTCCCCGTTGGCCGACTGCAGCCGATGCGGCTCGAGATGCCGGCCCTGCCAGACACGGTACTGCCGAAGTGGGCGGCGCGGCTCCGCCCGGAGATCCGGCCGGTGGTCTACGTGACGCTGGGCACGCACCCGTTCTTCAACCATCCCGGATTCTTTCGCACGATCCTCGATGGCCTGGCGACGGTCGACTGTGAAGTCGTCGCGACTACGGGAGAGCACACGGATCCGACGAGCCTTGGGCCACCGCCGCCGAACGTGCATCTCGAGCGCTGGCTGCCCCTGGGGCCGCTGCTGGCGCGCTGCAACCTGGTCGTCTGCCATGGCGGCTCGGGAACCCTCCTGGCAAGTCTTGCGGCGGGTTTGCCATTGCTTATGCTGCCGCGTGGCGCCGACCAGTTCGACAACGCTGCCGCCTGCGAGCGCGTTGGGGTGGCCCGCGTCGTGATGCCGGGCGCGCTCGCTGCCGATGCCATCGCCGATAACGTCGAACTGCTGTTGACAATCGAGAGCTATCGCCAGAATGCCGCTCGCCTGCGGGTTGAGCTCGACGCCATGCCTGATCCGAGAGCCGTGGTGCCGCTGCTTGAGGAGCTGGCGCTCGACGGCTCGCGCGCTTTCCCGTAGATCCGCGCAGCGCGCCAGGTCTCGATCAGGTCGCGTGCCCACTGCGTGCACGCTGCGCCTCGCGCCGTGCTGACCTCGGAGCCAGACTGCGAGGAAAAGACGCGAGGAGAAACTCCGATGAAGTACCGAATGCGTTTCATGATCACGCTGGCGTGCGCAGCGTTGTGCGTTTTGCCTACCCTGGCTCTGGCTCGCTCCAGCGACGGCGACTCGCGCGGTGATCAGCCGGCGGCCATCGAGGGTACCTGGATTCTGAACATACAACCCGTTGCAGCGCCCAGTGGCTTCATCGCCATGATGTCGTTTACCGCGGGTGGCGTCACTCTGGCCACAGGGACAGGTGACAGATTGCCGCCGTTCGCGGCGACGCCAACGGCACCAATCTCGCCACTCTACGGTAGCTGGAGACCAATAGACAACAACATTTACGTTGCAACAATCAACTTCTTCATCTTTGACGCCACGGGCAACGCACTGAACATGCTCCGGAATAACGAAACCCTTCGCCTCACCGACGACAACCACCTGGTCGGAACCGGGAATGCGTTTCTGTGCAAAACAGATGGCGAAAACTGCATCAGCCAGAACCCAACCGGACCGTCCATTACCATTACCGGCAGACGGCTCATCGCCACGGGCGCGTCTTTCTGATCCCCCAGGCCAGCTGCAGAACGCCTCAGCCGCGGGACCGGGTGTGCGCCGAGGCGTGTTGCACGAGGCTCCGCATGCTGAATGCGCGACTGGCGACGGCGGCAGTGGCAACCCATTACGGCGCCGAACGCACGGCCTGTGTCGGGGATCAGCCTCTGACGCCAGCAACAAGCGGTTTACTCACGCCATTCGCAGCACCTAGGGCACGGGAATGTGACGGGCCCGAGCGCACACTTCACCGCCCCGTTTCGCACATGTGATTCATCGGCGCCTCGGACCGGGTCACTGCCGGGGTTGGGACGCATGACGTTGGGCAGTCGCGACACTGTGCGGGTGGCGATCAATTGACGAACAAGAGAATGAGCGCTCCACCTCCTCCGGGTTTGCGAATCTTGCCAGGTCGGGCCAGTTCCCATGGTCGAGGTCAGCGTGTTCGACAGGATCGTTGGCGCTCACAGAGCCCGGCCACGTGAGTAGGTACTGGCAAGCAGGAAGGAGACAAACCGGTGGCACGCGCACGAACCGCGGCTGCAGTCGCGCTGCTCGCGGTCACGTTTTTCTCGTCTGTGATCGAAGGTCGTGTCCTGGCGGAGCTATCGCCTGGACAGATCGCAGCGTCGACTGACCCGGCTTCGGTGCTGCAACGTTTCCCGCAGGCACGTAATCAAGGGGACGTGGACGCAGCCATGCAACTGGTTAGTGACGACATCAGGTTCACGGCCGACTCCGCATGTACGGTCCAGGTCGCGTGCGTCGCTGCAAGCACCTTCCGTGGTGAATTGGAGCAATCGATCGGACATCACGTGCAAACATTGATTGTGAGTGCTGCCCAGGGCTCTGGTACTGCGGTGCGGGTGAGCATTCTGCTCACGAGTCCGGGCCGCACCGCCATTGGCGTGGATCGCACGCTTGCCGACGTCAGCGCGGCAGTCGCAACCGGCAGGATCGTCAGCTTCCGCAGCGACCCCGACTCGGACGACGCACAGACGCGCTGGTGGCTCGACCACAAGCCTGCGTCACACAGTACAGCGTCATCCTCCGGTCGTAGCAGGCCGTGACGTCGCGAGCCCGCAATCGGCAGCTCCAGCACGCCCGCCAACAGTAGCCACCCGCGTACACGACCGAGCACCAGGGTGGCGAGTTCTGCCGATACTATCTCGCTGTCGGTATCGCGGCTCGACATCGATACCTATTTCGATCGTGTCCGCGGGCTCTGGTACTCACGAACAACTGTGGCGAACCAGCCCCAGTCGACACGGAGGCCGTTGTTGCGGAACAGCGAGATTCCACCCAGCCGGGCCTGACCTTCCGCTTCGGCCACGCTTGTCCCGTCACGTTCATTGGTGGTGGCAACACCTACCTCACGTCGGTCAGTGAAGGTTCGTACCGAGACGTCATCACGGGGCAGGAGCTTCGGACTGCCGATTGCCCGGATCTGCCATCCGTAGCGCGCGCACTCGTGCGATTCGATCGGGTGATCATGGTCGGAGATCAACCGGTTGCGTGTCACATCGCGGAGTAGTGGATGCGTTGACAGAGATGTGGTCGACAGATGTGTCGCGTTGCACAGTTCAGGTGCGCAGCACGTCCTGGTAGATAGCGTCGAGGCTGATTTCGTGGCCGCCCAGACAGCCAATCTCGATCGTGTCCATACCCACAGCCTGACGCGTCTGCCAGGTACCCGCCGCGTCTCGAAAATGCACGGTGACCTCGCGCCGATCCTGAGAGACGATTAGGTACAGCAGCAGGCTGGAGATGCCGCGGTAGACCAGCAGCTTTTCGCGCCGGTCGGTCGCCTCGGTGCCCTCACTGGACACCTCGACGACGACGCATGGCCGCCGTTTGATGAGCGGGTCGTCGTCGGTCGGATCGCACAGCACCTGAACGTCGGGGTAGTAGTACAGGTCGTTGCCCGGCTGGAGTTGTTGATCTGAGCCGACCACGCGGCAGCGCGCCGTACGCGCCGCGGGCAACAGCGCCGCCAGCACATTCGCGGCAATACGGTTGTGGTTCTCGCTCGCCCCTGCCAGGGCGTACACCTGGCCCAGGACGTACTCGTGCTTGACGCCGGTGGTTCTCTCCAGAGCCAGATAGTCGTCAACCGACAGCGTGGCTGCGCCGCCCCGCCGCGCTTCATGTGCCATCAGTCGGCCTGCGCTGGCATGGCGCGCAAACAGCGAGCTGCGGTTCGCACTGGGCGGTGGTCGACGGTCGCGTCGTATGCGGCATCCATGTGCATCACAGACCGACCATTCCGGCGGGATTCGATTGAAAGAGCGACCCCTCTCGAATGTAGCGGCGGACCATGTCCGCTGAGCGGTGGCCAGTCTGGGACATGATCACGCGTTCTGATGCTCCGGCAGCAGCTGCGCTGGTGGCAAGTCCCGCTCTGAGCGAGTGGCCGGCGTAGCGCGCCGGGTCAAGTCCGACGGCCTTCGCTCTCCTTTTAACAACGAGGGCCACGGCTTTGTCAGAAAGCCTGCCAGGCTGGACGCGGTGGAAGCGATCAAGTGACCTGAACACGGCGCCTTCGACGATGCGCGCCGATTCGAGCCAGGCCTGCAGCGACCTGACGGGACAGGTCTGCTCAGACGACCCATACGGAATACCCAGTCGGCGGCTCTTGCCTTCCTGGTCCGTTTTCGACTTTCTCAGGGTGACGATCAGCCCGGCGCGGGTGAACTCCAGGTCGCCCACGTCCAGCGAAACGAGCTCGCTTCGCCTGAACGCGCCCGCAAAACCGAGCAGCAACAGCGCCCGATCCCTGAGTCCGACGCGTGTGCTGGGAAGTTTCTCCAGCATGTGCTTGAGGTCGTCGACGAGCGCCGGCGCCTTGCCATTCTGGGCGGTCCCAACGGTGCGGCGGATACCAGCATGCGTGCGGCTGACCAGTGACGACGTCGTCGGCGAAGGCAGGTCGGCGGCCTTGTGCGCCTGTGAGATGACCACCAGCCGACGGGCGATGGTGGCAGCCTTCGCGCCGGTCGGCCATGTTGGCCAGGTAGGTGGCCACCGTCTGGTCAGTAGCAGGCAGGGCCTGAGTATCGTGCAGATCGCAGAAGCTCAGAAAATCGCGCCAGCCGGCAGCGTAGGCGCGGATCGTCGCCTCGGACTTGCTCCTGCCCGCGTAGGCGTGCGCGCGTTCGGCGGGGTTGGCCAGCTGCGCCAGGGCGTTCGACGCGCGGTGAGCGTCGCCTGGGCCGTGAGTAGCCGCGAATCCGGCTGATCGTCGTGCGAGGCGGCCTCAGACGGAGTTTCCACGGCACGGACAGCCTCAGTGGACTCGTCCGCGAGCGCGAAAACGGCGTCAGCGACCACGCGACCAGGGTACTACACGCGCCAGGAACAAGGTTCCGAGAACGTACCTATTCTCGGACGTATGTGGTGCACCTGTGATCCTGTGGTCGGTTCACGCAATCTTTGAATGATGCTTCCTCAGTAGAATGGCCTCGAGGCCGGTTTGAACTCGGATCGGGCGTTAGCGGGCAGTTTCGAACGCGTGCGAGCGAGCATGCGCACGACCGCCGCCCGGCTCAGCTGGTCGGCCACCAGCCTGTTGCTGCCGAGCGGTCTTCTACGCCGGTTCTCGGTCCGCGGCGAATCGGTGAGCTCGACGCACGACCGTGACGACTCGCGCCGAGCTTGAGAACGTGCGCCCTCACGACGGCATGCATCCGGCGATCGCGACCGAGCAAGACACGCCCACCGTGGCCGAGGCCGCGGCGCTGCTCGGGCGCGATCGGACGCGGGTGTATGCGTTGCTGCGCTCGGGCGACCTGCTCGCCGCGGCGGACACCGAGGACGGAGCCGGGCCCGTGCGGATCGTGCGCGCGAGCGTGGAGCGCTGGCTGGCGGCCGGCGGCGCTAGCGGCGCT
>JAFAPL010000364.1 GCA_019247135.1 Chloroflexota bacterium
CCAGCACGAAGCCAACCTGCCAGTCGGCCAGGCCTATCGCGCTCAGGTACCGCGGCAACGGCATCAGTAGCGCGTAAAAGCCGACAAAGAAGGCGAGCGTCGCCGCAAACGTGAACCAGTACGCGTGCGCGGTCGTCCGCGTCATGCTCATGTCTTCGCCCGAGCTGTGCTGCACCACTGCGCCCCTGTCGTCGCGCGCGAAACTGTGAAGTTGTCAAGTTCGTTGATCGGCACGTTCAGCGGCAGCCCGCAGAAGTACCAGCCTGCAGCAGCATGTACTTCAACGTAGGCCACGCGAATCCGTCGATTCAAGCCGACGACGGGTCTGGTGCGGCGCAAACGAAGTGCACGTCGAGGTGGTTGTGTAGAACACTTAGACGTATGGCTATCCTGAAGCAACTGGCATTGCTGCTCTATTCGAGCATGCTGTACGCGGGTGGTTGGCAGCAGGCACACGAACCGGGCGGACGTGCCGAGCGCGCGCGCTCGAGCGGGCTGTCGATCGTTTCAGACGAGTTCGTGCAGGCCAGCGGCTGGAGCATGATCGCCAGCGCGGTCGCGCTGCATGTTCCTGCGTTGCGCCGATTCGCGGCGTTGATCATCGCGTTTCAGCTGATGCCGATCACGTACGTTGGTCATCGCTTCTGGGAGATCGACGAGCCGGCGCAACGCGCGCAGAATCGGATCCACTTCTTCAAGAATGTGTCGATGATCGGCGGCGCGCTGTACATCGCCGCAAGCGACTAGTGATCCCGGCCGGTTACCAGAACTGGCGTCGTCTGCTGTTCGTGCACTGGCCGGTTTCCGCTGCCGCACTCCGGCCGCTGGTGCCGTCCGTGTTTTCTATCGACCAGTACGACGGCTCGGCATATGTCAGCCTCGTCCCCTTCGTTATTGAAGCGGCGCGGCCGTTCGGCACACCCGCCGCGCTCGGGCTGCGGTTTTTAGAAACCAACGTCCGCACGTACGTGCACCTGGAGAACGGCGAGCGTAGCGAGCGTAGCGAGCGCAGCGAGCGCAGCGAGCCCGGCGTGTTTTTCTTCTCACTCGATGCCGCGTCTGTATTGGCCGTCATCGGTGCTCGGGTCGGCGTCGGACTGCCGTATTACTGGGCTACAGGACGCGAGCGGCGCCGTCCGCCTGAGCTGGAGTACGCGATCCGACGACGCGGAACCAGCACCGGCTGTTACGCGCATTATGTGACTGGCCCGTTCCGCGGGCCCGCATCACCTGGCTCGCTGGACCACTTCCTCGTTGAGCGCTACATCTTGCATGCGCAACGCGGACCCACCATCTGGAGCGTGCGAGTGCATCACCAGCCGTATCCGCTCTATGAGGTTCA
This sequence comes from Chloroflexota bacterium, assembly GCA_019247135.1. The sequence goes on from JAFAPL010000364.1 coordinate 1,343, forward strand.
GCTGCGTGAGCTGCGAGCAAACCTTCTCGAGGCGGCCGGCCTGCGGAACGTACAAACTCCAGTCGTCGCGCACTTCGCGTCGGGCGTGGACGTCGCGATCGAGCCCCCGCGCATCAGGCCGCGTTATCGCGCCTGACAGCTGACCGCCCTCAATCGGCGATCACCGGATTACGTGGTGCCTCGCCCGAGAGGACCCGCACCACTTCTTGCGCCTGTTTGGTGCGATTGTCGATCCAGCTTTCCACTGAGATGCCGGCCACGTGCGGCGAGCCGATGAAGTTGTCGCACTGAAACAGTGGGTGCTCTGCCCTGGGCGGCTCCTGCTCCCACACGTCGCACGCGGCACCTTCGATGACATGCGTCTGCAACGCCGTAGCCAACGCCATCTGGTCCAGTACGCCGCCGCGTGACGTGTTGACCAGGACTGCCGTTGGCTTCATCAGTCGGAGCTCGCGCTCGCCGATCAGGTGACGCGTGGTGGAGGTCAGCGGAACATGGAGGGTGACAACATCGGACCGCTGGAGGAGCTCGTCGAGGCTGACTGGCTGGACTCCAGCGGACTCGAAAGCGTGTGATGGGATGTACGGATCGCAAGCCAGGATGATGCCGAAAAGCACTCGGGCGCGCGTGGCGAACTCACGCCCGATTCGCCCGAGCCCGATGATGCCCGCGGTCTGGTTTGTGAGTCGCCACATCGGCACGTCGCCCAGAGCTCCGCGCCAGTACCCCTCGCGCAGGGTCCGGTCGAGAAACACGGTCCGCCGGCGCAGCGCCAGGACTTGCGACAACGCGTGGACGGCGACTTCCTCGCTGCCGTAATCGGGGACGTTGCAGGCCGGAATTCCGCGCTCCGCGAAAGCTGCCAGGTCGAAGTTCTCGTAGCCGACACCGCCGCGCACCGCCACCTTCAGCTTTGGCGCGGCATTCAGCGCGCGGCGATTGACCGGCATCCGATGACAGATCAGCGCGTCGGCGTCGGCCAGGTAGCGCGAATACGCCTCCCAATCGATGTTGTTGTGGTCGAGCCGAGCGTCCACGATCTCCGCGCCGATGCCAGCGTAGATCGGCTGCTCGACCTCGAAACCCAGCGAATAGTCGCCTCGGTCGGTGTACAGAACCCGAAACGTCATCGCCTCAAGGCTAACGCACGATCAGGCTACCTGGTCTGATCGTTCACTTGACTGCTGGGGGGAGCGCCAGTCCGTTTCGGATTCGGTCACGAAGCGCGCCAGCGCGTCCTCCAGCGCAGGCATCGGCCAGGCCCGCTCGCTCCCGAGCGGAGTCGCAGGCGGACGCCGCGCCGGCAGGCCCAACGAAGCTGTCGGACGGGGTCGCAAACTGGAGGACGGAACTCCCGCGATCTCGGCTGCGCGCACGGCCAATTGAGACCAGGAGAGTGCTCCCGTGTTGGCAAGATGCCAGAGTCCGCCTTCGCCGTCGATCAGGAGGTCGAGAGAGGCATGGACGAGGTCTGGAACGTAGGTGGGTGAGACGATCGCGTCGGCTGGCGCGATGAATTCATCGCCAGCGCTGAGCGCGCGAAGCGCGTGGTACACAAAGTTGTGGACGTCCCACGGGCCGAAGAAGGCACTCGTCCGCACCACCAGTGCGCTGGGCAATGCCGAGAGAACACGTCTCTCGCCTTCCGCTTTGCTCGCACCATAGACGTTGAGCGGATTGACGGTGTCGGACTCCACGTATGCTCGGCCGACGAGCTCGCCGTCGAAGACCAGGTCCGACGAGAATGTCGCGAGCTGGATTCCGCGATCGCCACACACTTGGGCCAGGACCGCTGGACCGTCGGCATTTTCGCGCATGCAGCGCTGCTGCTCGCGTTCGGCGTCATCGACGCGCACGTAACCCGCGGTGTTGATGAGCGCCCAGGGCTGTTCGAGGTCCAGCATACGCTCCACGGATGCCGTGTCGGCGATGTCCATATCGGCGCGTGACAGCAACCGATGTGACAGCCCTCGCTCGTTGCAGATGCGCGCGAATGCACGACCGAGCGTGCCGCTGGCGCCCGTGATGAGCAGGCGGCGTGCCCGCCCAGTCTGACGGTTTGACATCTGGAGCTGTGTCGAGGGGTGATTTTCGGTCCAGAGTGGGCGCGCCCAGAACCGGTCGGGGCGTCGCCACCAGCCCGGCGTATCCAGAACAGGGTGATCTGGCGTCTGTCCGGTCGAGAGGTCGTGGAGCAACCTGGCCAGGGCGGTAGGCCGCGGTGACGGAGCGCGGATGTCAAAGACGCCGGGCTCGTAGAAATCGTGTTGACACGTGACCAGGTGGTTCCAGTCGAAACCACCAAAGAGTGCCCAGGCGGTTACGGCGCGCACGTCGATGCCTTCAGCCA
>JAFAPL010000393.1 GCA_019247135.1 Chloroflexota bacterium
CGAGCATTTCGCTGCGTGATTACCCGATGATCATGGCCACCATGTTGCTGGTCGCGACACTCTGGAGTTTCACGTATCTGCTGAGTGACATCCTGTACACCGTCGTCGATCCGCGAGTACGGCTGACATGAGTACGGCTGTTTCTGCTCCTTCGGTGGTGACGGCGCGGAGCGAAACGAAAAAGCGCGAGTCGTCCACGTTGTGGCGCGACGCGATGCGCCGGTTCAGTCGCAACAAGCTCGCCGTCGGATCGCTGGCAGTCGTGGCCATTCTCATCGGCATGGCGATTTTCGCCGACGTCATTTCACCCGCGCGCTACGACTATTCAGTCCTGACCGACGCGAATCAGTTTCCCAGCAGCCGACATCTGCTCGGCACCGACGGAGTTGGTCGCGATTTTCTCAGTCGCCTGATTTATGGCGCGCGTGTGTCGCTCACGGTGGGCATCACCGTGCAGATCATCGCACTCGCGATCGGTGTCACCCTGGGGACAATGGCGGGATCGTTCGGCGGCTGGGTCGACTACGTGATCATGCGCTTCGTCGAAGTCTTTACAGCCGTACCGATCTGGCTGTTCGCGTTGTTTTTGATGTCGGTCTGGCGCGGCAATGACGCGATCTCCGGCGGCGGGCTGGTGAACGTCATCCTGGCCATCGGGTTGATCGGCTGGGTCGAGATCTGCCGCCTGACACGAGCGCAATTACTGTCGTTGCGTGAGAAGGAGTTCGTGCTCGCCGCCACCGCCCTGGGCGCCACGCGACTGCAAGTGGCGCGCAATCATCTGCTGCCGAACGCGCTCGCTCCGTTGATCGTGGCGGTGACACTGGGCGTGCCGACGGCGATTTTCACCGAGGCCGGTCTCAGCTTCCTGGGGTTCGGCATCAACGACCCGTTGCCGAGTTGGGGCAAGATGATCGCCGAGTCCCTCGCCTACGTCCGCGTGTACTGGTACCTCGGCCTGTTTCCGACGCTCACGCTGGCCTTGACAATGTTGAGCTTTTCCTTTGTCGGTGACGGACTGCGCGACGCCCTGGACCCGCGTATGGGAGAACGCCGCTGACGAGCATTTGACAGCGCGTGTATGCTGGCGTGGCCGCGGACAAGGCGTATGCTTGCCTCATCTGAGGGCTCGGCTGAGGGGATCGTCAGCCGAGCCGCCGCTATTCTGCGCGACGAGATTGCCGCGGGCGCGCTCGCAAACGTCGGGCAGGCGTCCCGCACATGGTCGCAGTATCGAGTGCCGTCTTTGCTGGGTGGTGGGCTCGGGCGCTCGGCAGGTAGTCTCGACACTCTCCTCGAGAGCTTCATCGAGAGCCTGATACAGGCGAGTCCCGTCAGCCGCCTGCCGACCGTGCGTCCAGGAGGGCCCGTGAGACCCGGTGAGACCGCCCGGCTGGTCGCGAGCCTGGTCAACGACGCTGCACGCGCGGTGCATGTGCGGTTCGCCTGCGGGGACCTGCTCAATCAGTCGGGGGGGCGAATCAGTCGGCGAAACATCCGTCTGGAGCCGACTCCGCTGCGGATCGAGCCGGGCCGTCACTCGGAACTGAGAATTGCGCTTCAGGTGCCGCCGGAAGCCCTACCTGGCACATACGCGGCACTGCTGCAGGCCGACCCAATACATGGCCCGCGCGCCAATCTGCTCGTGACGGTCGCACCATGACATGTACGGGATGCGGTACCCCGAATCCTGACAACGCGAAGTTCTGTCTCAACTGCGGCCGACCATTTGGAACGCGCGCGGGAGTGGCCGGGACGTCCGCGCTCGCGTCGCGTGAAGCCGAACGCCGCCAACTGACGTGCCTGTTCTGCGACCTCGAGAGCTCCGTCGCACTGTCGGCACGTCTCGACCCGGAGGAATTGCGCGAGGTTATCGCGCAGTATCAGCAGGTGTGTGCGACCGTCATTCGGCGCTACGAGGGCTACATCGCACGCTATTTCGGCGACGGAATTCTCGTCTACTTCGGCTTTCCCCTGGCGCATGAGGACGAGGCGCAACGAGCCGTGCGCACGGCGCTCGGCATCCTCGAGGCCGTCGAGCAGTTGAACGCCCGGCTCGAGCGGGACCGTGGTATCGGCCTGCATGCGCGGCTTGGCATCCACACCGGGCTGGTGGTGGCGGGCGACGTCGGCGATGGCCACGCACTCGAGACTATGGCCGCCATCGGCGAGACGCCCAACATCGCGGCACGGCTGCAGTCGCTTGCCTCGCCCGACTCTGTCGTTATCAGTGCGGCGACGTTCCGCCTGATCGCCGGATACTTCAACTGCCTGGAACTGGGCTTTCGCACCTTGCGCGGCATCGCTGAGCCGATGCCGATCTATCAGGTCCTCAACGAGAGTGGCGCGCGCACGCGCCTGGACATTGCCTCGCAACGCGGCCTGCCCCCGATGGCGGGCCGCACGGTGGAGCTGGACAGCCTCATCGAGGGCTGGCGGCGGGCCGGCCACGGCGATGGATCACTGGTAGACATCGTCGGGGAACCCGGGATTGGAAAGTCGCGGTTGATCTGGGCACTCGAGGAACACGTTGCTCAAGCTCCGGACGCCTCCCTGGTCAAACTGGCATGTTCACCGTATTACCAGAACACCGCCTTTTATCCCATCGTTGATTTCCTGAGCCGCATCGTCTTGCAATTCGAGAGGGACGATACGGTCGAACAGCGACTCGACAAGATCGACGGATACCTCACTCAATACGGATTCTCACTGCCCGAGGTGGCTCCGGTGGTGGCGGAGCTGCTCGGCGTGCCCTTTGAGCAGCGCTATCAGCCGCTGGACGTGCCCGCCGAGCGGCGCAGGCACATGATCATCGATTGGCTCGTGCGCACCGTCCTCGGGCGCGCGGAGCAGCAGCCGCTGCTGTTCGTGGCCGAGGACCTTCAATGGGCCGACGCCTCGTCGCTGGCGGTGCTGTCGCAGCTGGTCGAACATCTGGCAGGTGCTCGATTGCTGCTCGTGGTTTCATTTCGACCGGAGTTCAGTCCCGCCTGGCCGAGTACCTCGCGCGCCAGTACGATCGCCTTGCGACGCCTGGATCCGGAAGCCTCAGCCAACGTGGTTCGTGGAGTCGCCGGCAGGGCGCTCCCCAGCGAGATTCTGGCCGAACTGGTAGCACGCGCGGACGGCGTTCCACTCTATCTGGAAGAGCTCACCAAACTGGTTCTCGAGCTGGATGTTCTCCGTCAGCACGAGCGCCACTTCGAGCTTGTGCGTCCGCTCCCGCGGCATGCGATTCCATCAACGCTGGCGGATTCGCTGACGGCTCGTCTGGACCGGTTGCCGCGCGCAAAAGGCATTGCCCAGCTCGGCGCGACGATCGGGCGTGAATTTTCGTATGAGCTGATTGCGAGCGTGTTGCGGGAGGATCAGATAGTCGACGATCGCGCACTGCGTCAGGAGCTGGACCAGCTCGTCAACGCCGAGCTTTTGCTCGTCGATCCCAGCGGTCGCACTCCGCGATACTCGTTCAAGCACGCCCTTATTCAAGACGTGGCATATGAATCGTTGCTGCGGAGCACGCGCCAGGAATACCACCAGCGCATCGCGCGCGTTTTGAGTGATCCATCCTCTTCTGCATTGGAGATTGCCCCCGAGCTGCTGGCGCACCACTACAC
>JAFAPL010000402.1 GCA_019247135.1 Chloroflexota bacterium
TGACGACGAACACTATCTGGATCCCAATACTCCGGATGATCCGCTCGCCCTGACGCCGCACATCGAAGGCATGAACGTCGGGGAGTCGCGCGATTTTGAGCTGCCGTTGCCCGACACGTTTCAGCCGGAGCAGTATGCCGGCAAAACCATGCAGTGCCACGTGGAGCTCGTGCGCCTGGAGCACAAGGCACCGCCCATCGTCGACGACGCATTTGCGCAATCGGTCGGCGACTACGAGACCGTGGACGACCTGCGCGCGCGGGCCCGCCAATCCATCGAGACGGATCGACGCGTCGCGGACGCGGAGGCCTTCGTCAACCAGGTGATGCAGCAGGCGATCGACTCCTCGCAAGTCGAGCTCCCACCGCCGATGGTGGAGGATGAGATCCACCGCTCGCTCGACAACTTGAAAGAGCGCATCGAGAGCCGGCGCGGAATGACGTTCGATCTGTACTTGCGGGTGATCGGCAAGACGGAAGAACAGCTACACGAAGAGGCGCGCGAGCCGGCTGAAGCGCGGGTCAAGAGCAACCTCGTCCTGGAAGCCATCGCCGAGGCCGAGCAGATTACCGCACCAAGGCAGCAGGTCGACGCGGAGTTGCGCGAGACGGCGGCCTTGCCCACGGTTCGCGAGCGCGATCGACGCCGCATTCTTACGTCACCCGCGGTGCGGGCGCGCGTGGAGGAGCGGCTGGTGCGCCGGCTGGCCCTGCAGAGATTGCTCGAGATCGCCAACCCAAAGCAAACGACCGAATCAGCCGATAAAGAAAATGACGCGGATGCGACTTCTCAGAGCGTGTTGCACGAGGCTGTTCAAAGCCATGCCGACGCGCTCGAAGGAACGCGTTCCGAAGGCACGCATGCCGAAAGAACGCGTTCCGGAGGCACGCTGCCCGAAGGCGTGCACGCGGGGAGCGCCGCACCCGACCCGGGCGAAGAGGAGATGTAAATGAGCCTGGTACCTATGGTGGTCGAATCCACCAACCGCGGCGAACGTGCGTATGATATTTATTCGCGCCTGCTCAAAGAGCGGATTATTTTCATCACCACGCCGATCGAAGATACGATGGCCAGCCTGGTGGTGGCGCAGCTCCTGTTCCTGGCCAGCGAAGATCCCGATCGCGACATCGAGTTGTACATCAATAGCCCCGGCGGGTCGGTCACCGCGGGCCTTGCCATCTACGACACGATGCAGCACGTCAAGCCGGACATCAAGACGATTTGCATGGGCTTCTGCGCCAGCATGGCCTCGGTACTGCTCGCGGCCGGGGCGGAAGGCAAGCGCTACGCCCTGCCAAACTCGGAGATCATGATCCATCAAGGATCGGCCGGCTTTCAGGGCGCGACGCCCGATATTGAGATCCAGTCGCGGTGGATTCTGCGCACCGTGCGGCGGCTCAATAGCATTCTCGCCAAGCACTGCCATCAGCCCTACGAGAAAGTCGAGCGCGATACACAACGAGACTTCTTCATGACGGCAGAAGAAGCCAAGGATTACGGCCTGATCGACCATGTGCTAATATCTGAGGAAGTACCGACACTGGCCTAAAGGAGCCCCGTCGATGGCAAACAACAAAGGGACGCCGCGCGTACAGTATCGCTGTTCTTTTTGCGGCAAGAGCCAGGAACAGGTCCACCGCCTGATCGCGGGCCCCGGCGGCGTCTACATCTGCGACGAGTGCATCGATCTGTGCCGGGAGATCATCGAAGAGGAGCAGGCCAGCGCACCGAAGCAGAAGTTGCCGATCACCAAGATTCCGCCGCCGAAGCGCATCTTCGAGCAGCTCAATCAGTGGGTGATCGGGCAGGAGCGTGCCAAAAAAGTGCTGTCGGTCGCCGTGTATAACCACTACAAGCGTGTGGCCGCCGGCATGCAGATCGACGACGTCGAGCTCGGCAAGAGCAATATTCTGCTGGTAGGCCCAACCGGTTGCGGCAAGACCCTGCTGGCCCAAACGCTGGCCCGGATCCTCGACGTGCCCTTCTGCATCGCGGACGCGACCGCGCTCACCGAAGCCGGCTATGTCGGCGAAGACGTCGAGAATATCCTGCTGCGACTGATTCAGGCAGCCGACTTCGACGTGACGCGCGCCGAGAAGGGTATCGTCTACATCGACGAGATCGACAAGATCTCGCGCAAGA
>JAFAPL010000405.1 GCA_019247135.1 Chloroflexota bacterium
ACTCACCAACTTCCACCAGGCGGTCCGCCAGGTAGTCGACCAGTTCTTCGTCGCTGGTGATGGTGTCGGCGATGGCTTTGAGATTCGCCTCGAATTGCGCGCGCAGCTCTTTCGAGTCGCTCGGCGCCGGCTGATCGACACCGACCCATGACGTTCCGTATTTGTCAGAAAACTCTTTGCGGATCTGCCAGAACAGGTCCGAATTCAGCTTGTGCGGAACGCCGTGTGACTTGTAGCCCGTGACGATGTAGCCGCGGCCCTTGATCGTCCGGAACCAGGTCATATGCGGATGCTGGTCCGGATTGGGCGCGTGCATCGTTTCCAGAAATGCGCGCGTCACGCAGCCCCAATCGCTCCCGTCTTCGGCCCCATGTACCTGGAATCCATAGGGCTCGAACCACGACTGAGGTGTGCCATTCACGATGCGGCTGGTGGGCACGTCGTCGATGCCCCAGTCGTTCCAGTCGATCAGGTAGTGCAGGTTGTCGAGACCGAGACCGAACGCGGAGTTCTTGGTCTCGTGGCTCGCGCCCGCGGTCAGCCCACCTTCGCCCTCGATGGCGAAGACCTTGACCTCACCCGCTCCAGCACGCTTCAGCGCAATGGCTTCGCCCGCGGACGGCGGCGAGCCGTGACCTGAAGGACCCGTATTGAACTTCAGGAAGAGGGTCTTGCCTTCCATTTCGGCGTGGCCGGGCAGTCCGCCGTGGCGACGGAACCCGAGCAAGTCACGCCAGGTCAACTGACGCTCGTCCGCGTTCGGCACCAGGTAGCGCGGATCTCTGGTGCGCGCATATTTGGCCTCGAGCGCGGTGTTGTAGACGGCCAGCATCGAATAGATCACGGGGATCGTGTGGCCCGCGACGAGGACGAAGCGATCGCCGAAGCGCTTCTCGGGATATCGAATGTCCCAGCGCATGAAGCCGCCCAACGTGAGCGCGACCAGCATGTGCACTTTGGAGCGCGAACCGCCGGGGTGGCCGCTCTGGCGGTAGTTCTCGAAGACGTCGATGTTCTGATCGATGCAGTCTTTGATCTTTTCCCAGTGATGGAAATGTCGCTCCAGGTCGCGATACTGTGCCTCGATGCGTTGGCCAACTTCCGTTGCGACAGCCATGCTGGTCCGTACTCCCTTGGGCGGTGCTTGCTGCAAAGTATGATGGGTCGCTCGCAATGACTGCACGGGTGTTCGTGGCGCGGCGCATTTCTGAGGAGGCCCTGAGGCGTGTTGCTTCCGAAACAGACGCCGACGTCTGGCCTGATGACCTGCCACCGAGCCGCGGCGAGCTACTGAAACGAGTTGCTGGGGTGGAAGGCGTGCTGTCGATGGTCACCGAGCGCGTCGATGACGAGCTGCTCGAGGCTGCCGGCCGCAGCTTGAAGGTCGTCAGCCAGTTCGGGGTGGGCGTCGACAATATCGACGTCCCCGCGTGTACCAGGCGCTCGGTCGCGGTGGGAAACACGCCCGGCATCCTGACCGAGACGACGGCCGATGGCGCATTCGCGTTGCTCATGGCGGCGGCGCGGCGGCTGGCCGAGGGCTACGGGTATGTGCGCGACGATCGCTGGAAAGCGTGGAGTCCGACGATCTTTGTCGGCGCGGACATTCATCATGCGACGCTCGGAATCATCGGCTTCGGTCGAATCGGCCGCGAGCTTGCCCGACGCGCACGCGGTTTCGACATGCAGATCCTCTATTTCAGTCGCCATCTGGCGGCCGGCGATGAGGGTGCGCGCCTGGTAAGTCTTGACGAGCTGCTCTCGAAAAGCGACTTCGTCAGTCTGCACGTGCCGCTGACGTCCGAAACGCATCACCTGATCAACGCGGACAGCTTGAAGAAGATGAAGCCATCAGCAATTCTGATCAATACGGCACGCGGGCCGGTGGTGGACTCGGATGCGCTGTACGACGCACTGAAATCGGGCACGATCGCGGGCGCGGCGCTCGACGTGACCGAGCCCGAGCCGCTTCCGGGTAGCCACAAACTGCTCAGCCTGCCGAACTGCCTGGTCGTGCCACACATCGGGTCCGCTTCGGTCGCGACTCGCGCGGCGATGTCCCGCATCGCCGTCGACAATCTGCTGGCGGGAGTGCGCGGCGAGCCGCTGCCCGCTTGCGTCAACCCATCCGTGTTCGAACATGTCTGAGGCTGTAGCGCCGTCTGGCGCGCAGATCGAGATCCATTCCTCGCGGCTGCGCGCGGTGGTGGTGGAAGTGGGCGGCGGGCTGCGCGAGTTGACCTACGACGGCCATCACCTCCTAGACGGGTACGCGGCCGACGCGATGGCGGATGGCGGCCGCGGCCAGCCGCTGTTGCCCTGGCCGAATCGGCTCGAGGACGGGCAGTACGAGTTCGACGGTCATCGACTCCAACTACCGATCGACAATCCGGCGCAACACAACGCGATGCATGGGCTCACTCGCTGGCGAAACTGGTCCAGCGTGGATCGAGCAGACGATCGCGTGCGTGTGGAGCACCGCTTGTATCCGGAGCCGGGCTACCCGTTCACGCTGGAGCTGTCGATCGAGTACAGGCTCGACGCCAGCGGCCTGACAGTCGAAACGACCGCGACGAATCGCGGCACTGACCGGTTGCCGTTCGGCGCGGGCTTTCACCCCTATTTCACCGTTGGTACGCAGCATGTCGGTCAGGCCGAGCTGCAGTTGCCCGCGCGGCAGATCGTCGAACTGGATCCGCACCGAATGCTTCCGACGGGCAAGCGAGTAGCTGTCGAGGGCAGTCAGCTAGATTTCCGCGCGCCACGGCTTGTCGGCTCGACCGTGATGGACAATTGCTTCACGGACCTGCAGCGGGGTGCCGACGGTCGCGCGCGGGTCAGAGTGCGCAATCCCGACTCGGGGCTCGAGATTGCGGTGTGGGTGGCAGAGCCTTTCGGGTATATCCAGGCATTCACAGGCGAAACACTCGCACCCGCGCGGCGCCGCCAGGGCATCGCCATCGAGCCAATGACGTGTCCGCCCAACGCGTTCCACACTGGCACGGACGTGATCATCATCGAGTCCGGCCAGGCTCGTGCGATGGCGTGGGG
>JAFAPL010000147.1 GCA_019247135.1 Chloroflexota bacterium
CTCACCTTTCACTTGCTGAGACAGTCGAATGAAGCCGTGCAGGAGCTCGCGCAAGCGCTGGTCAACATGAAAGCTGCCGTCCACTTCTGCGGTGTATGCGGCAACGTCACCGACGTCGACCCGTGCAGTGTCTGCCGCTCCGAGCAACGTGACCACACCACCATCTGCGTCGTCGAAGACCCGCTCGCGGTAGTCAATCTGGAACGCACGCGCATCTACAAGGGCGTGTATCACGTCTTGCATGGAGCGCTCGATCCACTGCACGGCATCACGGTCGACGATCTGAAGATCGAAGAGCTCATGCGGCGCGTGCAGGCCGGGGGCGTGGACGAGGTGATTCTGGCAACCAACCCCAACGTGGAGGGCGATACCACGGCGGGTTATCTCGAGCGACGGCTCGCGCCAACCGGCGTGCGAGTGACACGTCTGGCGCGCGGTTTACCCGTCGGCGGTGACCTCGAGTACGCGGACGAGGTCACACTCGCGAGGGCGATCGAGGGTCGGCGCACCGTCTAAGCGGCGGCCACCCGGTCACCGTCCCGTATACTTCTGCAGAACTTACGCACCGCAAGGTTGGCAGCTCGTTTTGGACGGAATGGAAGAGGCGGCGGAAAGCCCCGAGGAGCAGACGCGAGCGACCCCCACGCAACAGGACGTACAGTCGGGCCCTGAGTTCGGCAGCAACGCCCAGGACATGGGGATGGGCGCGCTGCTCGAACAATATGAAGAGTCGCAGCACACACAGCTCCGCCGCGGCGAGCTGGTCGAAGGCACCGTGGTGCTGGTCGATCGCGACGAGATCCTGGTCGACATCGGCGGCAAGATGGAAGCTGTCATCGCTACCAGTGAGATCCAGAACGATCGCGGCGAGCCTTCGCTCAACCGAGGCGATCACGTTTCGGCTGTCGTCATCGTGCCCGAAAATGCCGATGGGCGTCCGGTTATCTCTATCAACCGCGCGCGCGCCGAGATCGGCTGGCGCGACCTCCAGAACAAGAAAGACGACGAAGAGATCGTCGAGGGCGAGGTCGTCGACCACAACAAGGGCGGCCTGATCGTCTCGGTCGAGGGGGTGCGCGGATTCGTGCCGCTGAGCCAGATCGTCGAGCTGCGGCGCGGTGGCAGCGAGGAAGAGATCGAGGAAAAGCTGCGCTCCATGCGCGGCCAGAAACTCTTCCTCAAAGTCATCGAGATGAACCGCCGTCGCAACCGCCTGATCCTCTCCGAGCGCGCGGCCGCCCAGGAGCGGCGCGCCCAGCAGAAGGACCGACTGCTCGCGGAGCTACAGGCCGGCGAGATTCGACATGGGCGTGTCTCGTCGCTGACTGACTTCGGCGCGTTCGTCGATCTCGGCGGCGCTGATGGTTTGATTCACCTGTCCGAGCTCTCGTGGGGGCAGGTCCAGCATCCGTCGCAGGTGCTGCGCGTTGGACAGGACGTCGACGTGCGCGTGGTCGGCGTCGACCGCGAGAACAAGAAGATCGCGCTCAGCCTCAAGCAGGTCGAAGAAAACCCCTGGACGCGGATCGAGCAGAAGTATCACGTCGGCGACACAGTGCCGGCGAAGATCACCAAACTCGCACAGTTCGGTGCGTTTGCCGAGCTCGAGCCCGGCGTCGAAGGTCTCGTGCACATCTCCGAGCTCTCGGAGGAGCGGATCACGCATCCGAAGCAGGTGGTGCGCGAGGGAGAGGACGTCAATCTACGGATCATCAAGATCGATCCGCAGCGGCACCGACTGGGCCTCAGCCTGCGCCAGGCTGAAGACGCCGGCGACTACGGTTACGGCGGTTATGAGGCCTGGGAAGGCGGGAGCTCGTATTCGTTCGGCGGAAGCAGCACCGCGACCGCCGAGGCAGACGGCGAGGAACCGACGGAGGAATCGCCGACCGGCGAGGAGACCGCCGCGAACGGCACAGCAGCGCGCTGACGCGTAATCCACTCCCCTCCCCCAACCGGTGACGAATTAGCTCCCCTCCCTCGGAGATCGAGGGAGGGGCTGGGGGTGGGAGTCGATCAGCGCAGCAACGTCAACTAAACGCCGCAAAAATCTGAATCCCGCGAAGCGAGCGCTATACTCAGGTCGACCTGGGTGGTGCAGCACTCGCTGCGTGTTCCCACTCAGGGCAATGGGGTATATCCACAATGGCTGATCGCTTCGACAAATTCACCGAGCGGGCTCGCAAAGTCCTGCAACTTGCGCAGGAGGAGGCGCAGCGCTTCAACCACAACTACATCGGCACCGAGCACTTGCTGCTTGGCCTGGTCCGCGAGGGCGAGGGTGTAGCCGCAAAAGTTCTGGGCAACCTCGGTGTCGAGCTCAACAAAGTGCGCAGCGCTGTCGAGTTCATCATCGGACGTGGCGATCGCACAGTTGCCGGTGACATTGGCCTCACTCCACGTGCCAAGAAAGTCATCGAACTGTCTGTCGATGAAGCGCGTCGTTTAAACCATCACTACATCGGCACCGAGCACCTGCTGCTTGGCCTGGTGCGTGAAGGCGAAGGAATTGCCGCCGGCGTCCTCGAATCACTCGGCGTCAGTCTGGATAAAGTTCGCTCACAGGTTATTTACGTT
>JAFAPL010000483.1 GCA_019247135.1 Chloroflexota bacterium
GCCTCGACAATCGGCGAGCCCTCGCCCTGGCGCTTGATGACCGTCAGCAGGGTGAGCGGAATCCGCTCACTCGCGATCATGTCGCGCAGCACCGAACCGGGACCAACACTCGCCAGCTGGTCCTTGTCGCCGACAAAGATCAGCCGCGTCCGCGGGCCGGTGGAGCGTAGCAGCCACGCCAGCAGCGGCAAGTCCACCATGGAGGCCTCGTCGACGATGATGGCGTGCGCCGGCAGGTACACGTCACCGGAGCCGCGTTTCGGTCGCCGCAACTGTTCTTTCTGGCGCTCCAGACTGAAGAGCTGACGGTGGATCGTGTACGCGCCGCGGAGCGTGGCTTCCGCCAGCCGCTTGGCCGCCTTGCCGGTCGGCGACAGAAGCATGTACGGGACGCCGCGTCGCTCGAGGAGATCAACCAGCACGCGGATGCTTGTGGTCTTGCCTACGCCGGGTCCACCACTGACGATGGACACCTGCCGGCTGAGCGCGGTGGCGATCGCGCGCCGCTGCTCGGACTCGAGGACGATGGCATTCGCCCGCTCCGCGCGCTCCAGCGCCTGATCCAGTTCGTCAGGCGTGAACAGCGGCGCATCCATGGCTAGCAACTGGACCAGTCGTTCGGCCGCAAAACACTCGTCCTCGTACAGCTCGCGCGCATACACGCGAGCGTCTGCGGAACCATCGCCAGAGGCACCGGGCTCCGCACGCGCGTCGTCGCTGGAGGCGAAGGTGGGCATGTACGCGCGGAGTGCTTCCAGCAGGTGCGGGTCCGGGTCCCAGCGGCCCGTCGCCGCACGCCGCTCGTCCAGTTGCCGAGCGGTACGGTCAACCAGTTCGGCAACCGGCAAGTAGACGTGGCCCTCGGTGCGGGCCACACTGCCGAGCACGTACTTGAGCGCGGCGTGCAGTCGAAACGGCGACGTCGGCCCAATACCGAGCATGACGCGCAGGCTGTCCGCGGTCACGAAGCCGATGCCGTGAACGTCGTCGGCCAGGCGGTACGGGTTTTCCCGGACGAGCCGCGTCGCATCGCCGCCATAGGCCTCGCGCACGCGACGTGCGTCGGCCTTGCCCAGGCCGATGTGGCGCAGCCATGAATCGACGTTCGCAATCGCGGCCACACGGTTGAATGACTCGTGGATGGTGCGCGCCCGCGCTGGCGTGATGCCTCTGATTGCGCACAGCTCCTCGGGTCGCTCGCGAATCACTTCGAACACGCGATTGTCGAAGCGCTCGACGGCTTCCGCCGCTCGGACCGGGCCAAGGTGCGTCGTATAGGCGACCAGGAACGCCACGACTCCTCGGCGGTCCACATGGTCGACGAGTTCCAGCGTTTTGGCTTGAAGCTGCCAGCCGTACTGGGCGTGGTGCGTCCACGTTCCGGCGACGCGCACCACCGCGCGCAACGTGACGTCAGGCGGCAGATACCCGCGAACGCGAACGCGTGAGCCTTCCGAAGGCTCTATGGAGAAAATCGCGAAGCTGCGCTCATCGCGGAAGTGGACCGCTGTCAGCGTGCCGCGCACGTCGGCCTGAGCGCCACCCTCCGGCACGGGCGTTGGCGATGTGGCGGTCGGTCGGCGTGTGGCTGAGAGGTGAGACGCCGACAACATCATGCTCCGAACAAGCATGCCGGGCGGGCGCGCACGTGTCCAGCGGGCAACGCCGTCGATCAGGATGTTCGGCGCCACAGTTTGAGCGAACCTCTGCTCCGCAGGCCTCGACCAGGGGAGCCGACACCGGATGCGATCAGGCGTGGTCTGCTGCAGACGGACCGCGATCTCGAAACGCTGACCTGCGTCCGCGACTCCAACTACGTTGACCTGGTACGCAGCAGGAACTCGTCGACCTGCACGCGGACGATGCCGTAGCTGGTCGGGTTGAACGCCGTGAACCAGGTGCCGCCGTGGTCGACAACGTCAGACAGGAAAACGAGTCCTGCCCAGCCAACCACAGGCACGACCTTGACCAACGCCGCTACCCTCGGCAGGAGCGTTCCCAGCGCAAGGAGACGCTGCTCAGCACGAGCGTGCCGAGTGGCGCTCAGCCGATACTTGACCTGAAGGTACGCCGGTTCCGCTGTCGTCGGCCGCCGGTGTCGACAGCTGACTTTGATGGAGCAAGCGCCG
>JAFAPL010000693.1 GCA_019247135.1 Chloroflexota bacterium
AGCGGGCAACGTAAACACGAACGTGCTGCCGCGGCCCGGCTGCGATTCGACCCAGATGCGCCCGCCGTGTGATTCGACCAGGCTGCGGCAGATGAACAGCCCGAGACCGACGCCTTTGATGGATCGACCCGTCGACTCGACGCGGTAAAAACGTTCGAACAAACGTGCCGCGTCGTCGGGCTTGATGCCGAGCCCGTGGTCGCTGACACTGACGAACAACATCACATCGTCTGATGCGCCAACGCGAATCCGAACGGACCCGCCCTCTGGCGAATACTTGATCGCGTTATCGACGAGATTGGCGATGATTTGCTCGACGCGCAGCGGGTCGGCCTCGGCGAGCGGGAGTCCCGGCTCGGTTTGAAGCTCCAGGCTGCAACCGCCAGCGAGAAGACGCCGTTGGGCCAGGACTCGTTCGGCGATGCGCTCCAGGCGTATCGGCTCGGGCTGTAACGTCAGCACGCCTGCTTCGAGACTCGCCGCATCGAGAAGGTTGTCGACCAGCGCGGCGAGCCTGTTGGCCGAGAGCGACACGACCTCGAGGAACTCGCGTTGCGTGGTGGAATCCCAGGGTCCATCGTGGAGCAAGGTATCGGTGTAGCCAGTGATGGCAGTCAGCGGCGACCGCAGCTCGTGCGATACGGTCGCCACGAGTGCTGATCGCGTACGCTCCGCCTCTGTCTCTACTGTGACGTCACGGAGGACGAAGATGCGCCCCAGGATCGTGCCATCCCGATCACGCACGGGTGCCGAGTAGACGCGGAACCGCTGATACGGGTGGCGGCGCTCGAAGTCACCCACCGCGACGTGGTCGGGTTCGGCGAGCCAGCGCGAGCTTGCGTCAGCCAGCGTAGAGCTGCCTTCGACCCGGTAAAGCGCGTCAGCGGAGGCGAGGTCGGGCGCTCCCAGCAGCGTGCTCCACAGCGCATTGCGCACAATCGCCATCCCGCGCGTGTCGACCATCATGATCCCGTCGCCCGTTGACTCCAGGACGGCGTCGAGGACGTCGCGTTCGTCCCGCAGTGAGCTGGTCGTCAGAGCCACGCGTTGCCGCATCGTCTCGAAGGCGCGTGCCAGAATGCCGATCTCATCGCGGCTTTTGGGCACGTCGACGTGCGTATTGAGCTCACCCGCCGCGATGCGTTCCGAGGCCGCCGTCAACCGCGCGAGCGGCGCGGCCAGAGAGCGAGCCAGCCACCATGCAGCCACGGCACCGAGCACGAGGACGGCTGCACTGGCCAGCAAGAGCAATTGTTGGGCGTCGGCCTGGGCACGCTCGACGTCGGCAAGCGGAACGTCAAACACCAGGCTGTGCAAGGGGATATCGCCCGGGCTGGGCAGCGGCACAGTGCATCGTGCGGTGGTGCCAGTGGGTGGCGCGCACGCGGCGGTATCGTTCGGGGGCGTCGGGCCGACTGTGACCTGAAGCGCCGAGTTGGAGGCGATGCGCGAGAGAAAGCCACTGTCGCCTTCGAACGGTTCGGCGATCATGACCGCGCCGACGATCGGGCCGGACAGGCCATCCTTGAGCACAGGGACGTAGCCGCGGATCGCCAGGCCGAGCTCGTCTCCGTCTTCGGATCCGCCGATGTGCTGACCGCCAAGCGCGAGCCTCAGGCCTTGCAACTGACCAGAGAGGTCGTCGCCCACCTGGTCTGGCGCGTGACCGCGGGCGACGACCAGGCCGCCCGCGTCGGTGACGGTGACACGCGTGCTCTGCAGGTCCGTCATCTGGCTCGACCAGGTGCGCAGAGGCGCCGGGTTGTTGCCCGTCAGGGCGGCGATGACCGCTGGATACAGCGAGATTGCCTCGCCCTCGGCGACGAGAGTCGCGGCGCGCTCGGCGTAAAGCGACTGGACTTGCAGTGCCCGGGCACGCGCCTGATTCGCGGTTTCGCGTTCGGCGCCGGCCGTTAGTCGGTCGTGGACAAGCCACGTGCCGAGCAGGTCACCCACAAGGAGGGTGCCCAGGATGGCAAGCAAAATTCTGGTGCGCAGCCGCATGGCCGGAGGCGTGGACCCATCCTAGCGGCGTGCCGCGGCGCGTCAAGATCGCGGCCCTGAACAGGCGGGCGCCGCGCATGAATAACGCCTGAACGTGTGCTCAGGCGTTATTCAGGCTATCTATCCGCCGCCGCCCTGTTGCTGCTGCTGTTGCTGACCACCCCGTTGCCCGTTTTGGCCGCCCTGGGGACCATTCTGGCCGAGTGAGATGTCCTGGATCGGCACACCGTCGCGCAGTGCGCTCTGGCCCACCACCACGACTGGCTGCCCAGGCACGAGCCCACTGGTGATCTCGACCTGCGTGTCGTTGCTCATGCCCGTCTGGACCGGCACCGCCTGCGCAGTACCGTTGTTGTCGACGAACACGATCTGGTTGCCGGCCTGCTGAACGATGGCTTCCTTCGGCACCAGGAGCGCGTCAGGCTTTTCAGCCGCGACAACCTGCGCCTGGGCGAACATGCCTGGCAACAAGCGCGGGTCCTGGTTATCAGGGACGATCTTGGCGTCGAAGGTGTGGGCACGAGGGTCGCCGCTCGGGGCGACGCTGACCACGTGGGCTGGGAAGTTCACGTCGGGATACGCAGGCACGGTGAGCGTTACTGCCTGGCCCGGCTGGATCTGCCCGACGCGTGCTTCTTCGACCGTGACGTGTACCTCGACCGCGGTGCTGGCGAGCGTAAGGATCGGCGTCGAGGAGGACGCGAAGGCGCCTGCATTCAGCGCGCGCGAGCCGATCACGCCGTCGAACGGAGCCACGACGGTCGTCTGATCAAGGTTGGCCTGGGCCAGAGCGACGGATGCCTCCGCCTGGGCGACGCCAGCTACGGCCGCCTGGACGTCCGAGTCCAGATACGGCGACTCCGTCTTCTGCAAGTTGGCCAACTGCTGCTGGACCGCGGCGATCTGCTGTTGGAGGTCAGTTTGGGCGCCAGGGGCTACCGCCGTGGCGAGATTGTCCTGCGATTGCATGACGACTGCCTGCGCCTGACGCACATCCTCGGGGGTTGGTCCCTGATTGACGACGTCCAGCTTCGCCTGGTCGGTCAGGAGCTTCTGCTGCGCCGCATCGAATGAGCTCTGCAACTGGGCCTGCTGGGCGGCTTCGGTGCCACTGTTGATCGCGTCGAGTCTGGCCTGATCGGCCTTCAACTTCTGCGTGGCGCCGATCAACGTGCTTTGAGCCGAAGCGACTTCTGACTGGAATGTGCCGCTGACCAGCGAATCCAGCTTGGCCTGATCGGCCTTGAGCTTTTCCTGCGCGGTGGTCAGGGTTGCCTGCGCGGCTTGCTGTTGGGCCGCGATGGTGGCCGCGGTTTCCGCGCTGAGGCGGGCCTGGTCGGTCTTCAGGTTCTCCTGCGCCGTGACCAGCTGGCTCTGCAGCTGCGCCTTGGTCGCAGGTGGGCCACCATTGAGTAGCTGGTTCAACGCTGACTGCGCGGCGACCAGCTGCTGCTGCGAGGCGGACAGCGAGGAGTTTGCGGCCTGCTTCGCGGCGTCGCACTGCGTGCCGCTGATGGTCGATCCGTTGCTGTTGACCGCGCACGCGCCGCCATTGGTGCCCTGCGTCGGGGGCGCGCCCGGTGTCGTCGGTGCGTTCGGCTTGACAGGATTTGACAGCACGGTGACGCTCGAATTGGCCGAATCTACCGACGCCTGGGCCGCGTCGACGAGTTGCCGAGCAGCCTGAATCTGGGCGTCTGGTGGCGAATTGGCCTGGTCGATAGCCGCTTGCGCCGCCTGGATGACAGCTTGATCGATCTTCACTTTGCTCTGGAGTTGCTGCAAGTCCGCCGAGCTCGACACGTTCGTGTTGGTGAGCGCTGCCTGTGCGGACGCGATCTGCGCTTTGTCGGTATCGACGGCGCTCTGGGCTGCCTGCAAATCAGAGGCGTTGGTTCCCCGCAGATTGTCCAGTGCCGATTGAGCGGCTGCTACGGCTGCCTTGTCGGAGTCGACGTTGCTCTGGGCGGCCTGGACATCCGATGTGCTCTGGCCCGTGAAGTTGTCGAGTGCTGCCTGAGCCGACTGGAGCGCCGACTGATCGGCGTCGACTGCGCTCTGGCTTGCCTGGCGAACGTCATCCGTCGGCCCGATCAGCAGTGCACGGAGCTTGGCCTGGGCGGAATCCAGACCGGCCTGAGCCGACTGAATGGTTTCGGGGCGGCCCTGCTGCAAGCCCGCCAGCCTCGCGTTGGCCGCGTCCAACTGCGCCTGCGCAACCGCGACATCCTCGGGGCGGGCACCGGCTTCGATCTGCGCCAGCTTGGCTCGCGCCGAGAGGAGCCCCGCCTGCGCTTGCAACAGCTGCGCGGGGAGTGCGCCCTGGTCGAGTACCGCCAGCGTGTCGCCACGATGGACGACGCTGCCAACGTCTACTGGCAGCTCAGTAATTACGCCCTGCGTGCGCGGCACGATGTTGACGGACTGTTGTGCCTGGACCGCGCCGGCGTAGCCGAGGACGGTGCTGATCGGGCCAACCGCGGCAGGCACGGTGCGCACCACCAGCCCGGTGCCGCCCGCCGGGCGCTGCTGCGCTTCGACCTGCTGTGGCTGGAACACGGTCGCCGTCGCCGCACCGCCGACCGCGACGGCCAGGACGAGCACGCCGGCAATCGAGAAGGTAAGTGGCTTACTTCTGGCGAGACGTTGCATCAGGTGCACGATTGGTTACCTCAACGACTGCATAGGGGCAACTCGGGCGGCCCCGCTCGGGTTCGAGTATGTCGCGCGGCGAAGCGTGGGAAGATAATGCCTTGTTAAAAGCCTTCTAACGCTTCTCACAGTGGACGAAAAGGATACCTGCTGCGTGCCTGTCCGGCACGGCAATTTTTGAACTCCTCGGGCCAGTGGGCGGTACAGCACCGTGATGAGGCCGTTGCACCGGCGCCCGTCACGGGCCGTGGGCTGCTTCGTTGTGCGTGGGTATATGTTCGGTCTCCCGCGCGCTGTGCATTTCTGTAAGGCTCTGTGCGCCGCCGTGGCGCTGATCGCAGCCGCCGCTCCCGCTGCGCCCATCGCTGGGGCGCAGTCCCAGTCAGGTGATACACGGTTCTTTTCGCAGACGAATTACCGCATTGATAACGACTCGTTGTGGAACTTTTTCCAGCAACGCGGCGGCGTGCGCACCTTCGGCTATCCGGTCTCGCGAACGTTCCGCCTGGATGGTTTCTCGGTGCAGATTTTCCAGCGCGAAGTCATGCAGCTCTGGCCTGATGGCAGCGTCCATACGCTCAACCTGCTCGACCAGGGGCTGCTGCCGTACACCAAGATCAACGGCAGTACGTTTCCGGCGACCGATCCGGCGCTGATCTCCGGCGCGCCGACGCCGAGCGATCCCGATTACGGCACGAAGATCATCCAGTTCGTCCAGCAGAACGCACCCGACACGTTCAACGGCGAGCCCGTCAACTTCAACCAGACATTCCAGAACACGGTGACCTCTCAGGACGTGACGAATGCCGACGCGAGCCTGTTGCCGTTGTTCGATCTCGACATCTGGGGCGCGCCAACGAGCGCTCCAGCGGTTGACCCGAACAACCACGACTTCATCTATCAGCGTTTCCAGCGCAGCATCATGCACTACGACAAGAACTGCGGGTGTACGCAAGGTCTTCTGCTGGCCGATTACCTCAAATCGGTCATGACTGGCCAGAATTTACCGGCCGACCTGGCTGCACAGGTCCAGAATTCGAAGTATTACAAGCAGTACGCACCGGGCAAATCTGGCAGCATTGCGCGCCCGAACGACTTGCCCGGCAGTGACCTGACCAACGCCTTCGAGCCTGAGCAACCAAGCGCGACAGGTTCAACGCCATCGACGAACAGCAACTTCGCCTACGGGTTCCAGGTACATATGTGGGATCTGGGCCAGCAGGCCAAGGGCTTCGTCGTGGGTGATATTCGGCAAGCTGGGTTCGGCTGGGCCAAGAACCAGTGGAACTGGGCTGCGATCGAGACCGCGCCCGGCCAATACGACTGGAGCGAAGCCGACAGCGTCATCAACAGTGAAGCGAACGCTGGCTTGAGCATCCTCGTCAGCGTGCAGGACGCGCCGAGCTTCTACACTTCGCCGACCAGCGGACTGATGCCTTCGGACCCCGCCAAGTTCCAGCAGCTCATGCAGACGATGGCCACCCACTACAAGGGCAAGATCCAGGGGTATGAGCTGTGGAACGAAGAGAACCTCTCGCGCGAGGCAGGCAGCAACATCGACCCCTCGACGTACCTCCCTCTATTAAAAGCTGGCTACGCGGGCGTGAAGGCGGGCGACCCGAATGCGCAGGTCTTCCTTGGCGCGTTGAGTCCTACGGGCACGAACACGCCGGGCGTGGCGATGGACGACCTGGGCTATCTGAAGGCGCTGTATGCATTGAACAACGGCGAAGCCAAGAACTACTTCGACGTGATGACCGCGCACCTCAGCGGCTTCTCGAATCCGCCCGACTGCACGCCCGCGACGCCACAGTGCAGCCTGTCGGGCGGCTGGAACAACGATCCAAGCTTCTTCGCCTTTTCTCGACTGGGCCAGTATCACGACGCGATGACCGCGGCCGGCGATACAAACAAGAAGGTCTGGCTGACGGAGTTCGGCTACGACTCGAACACGGTGGCCATCCCCGGATACGAGTACTCGACGTTCGTCTCCGAGGACGCACAGGCCAAGTTCCTGGTCCAGGCGATCCAGATGGCCAAACAGACCCCATTCATCGGTGGTCTGATGGTTTGGAATCTCAACTACCAGGTCGCCGTGCCGCAGTCCGACGAGAAGTGGGGCTTCGGCGTGATTCGATCAGACTGGAGCCCGCGGCCGGCATTCACGGCGCTGGCGGCGATGCCGAAGTAGCTTTTTTGCACGCGCGTGGATTGCGCGTCGCGGGGTACACAAGTCCGCTGTACCTTCGCGGCGCGCTTTTTTCCGCTGTCAGCGTGACGAGTCAGCCGTCAGCCTAGAATCGGGCAGCGTGCCGTTTTCACTCGACGACCTGGATCGAATCCGCGTGCGGGTCGGCATGGGTGAGAAAACACTGCGCGAGATGACGGACACCCAATTTACTGCCTGGTTACGCGGCACCGGCGCGAGGGGCGACATCGGCGTGGTCAAAACGCGACCGGGCGAGCTCACGATCCCGATCGAAGAACGCGTGCGCGTCTTGAACGACCTCGAAGGTTCCGGTTTCTACATCCCCGACGTGATGGGCAGTCCTTCAGAGGCACCGTCGATCAACCGCGCGCAGTTGCAAGCGAGCCTGGAGCACCTGACGCAAGCGCGCGAGCACCTGCAGGACGTCCAGGCCGCGATCAGCGAACTGGGCGAGATCGACCCGCGCGTCAACATGCGCGTGAGTATCCACGGCGCGCTCGAGCTGGTGGAGCTGCTGCGCGGGGCGTTCGAGTCGCGGCTGAGGGACTAACGCTCGGCCGCGTCGAGCTCGCGCTGGATGGAGCGATAGCACTCCCGTAGCTCACTCTCGAGCTTCGCCCAATCGGCGTCAGGATCTCTGGAGCTGCCGTCTGTGATCGTGTCCACGGTGTTGTTCGCCTCGACGCGCCAGCGGGCAGACTCCACCATCCGCTCGATCGGCAACCCGAAAAGCTCGCTGTGCAAGGCGGCCATTGCCTCGACGAAAGTCGTTTTGTCGGCACGCCCGATGAGCCTGCGATGTTCGGCGAAATAGTTCACTTCGAGGTCCGCCGCGTGGATGGGATCAAAGGTCAAGCCTGACCAGCGGCGCGCCATGCGGTAGAAGCGACGGAAATGCTTTCGGACGTTGGCCTCGTCATGATCGACCGGCGCCCACGCTGCTGACCCACGCGCCACGTGAAGGGCAGCAACGACGGACAGCGGAAACGGGATATGGAACTGCTCCTGGTTCAACTGGACGATCAACTTGATGAGTCGAGGCCATTCGCGGTCGTAGTAGGCTCTCCAGCCGCCCGCCTCGAGCCGAGCGATGCGCTCGGCGTCGAGCCGAAAGGCCATCAGCCGCGCCGGTCGCGCGGCAGCCACTCGAGGGCGGCTTCAGTCGAGCCCGCAGGCCGGTATTCGAGCCCGACCGCCCCGTCGTATCCGAGCTCATCCAGCTCGGCGAGAAACTCGCGGATTGGCTGCTGCCCGGTGCCCGGCTCGTGTCGCCCGGGCACGTCAGCGATCTGCACGTGCTCCACGAGGTCGCGATACGTTCGCAGCGCCTGGCGAGCGTCGCCACCCATCATGCCCACGTGGTACTGGTCCAGTTGCAAGCGTATGGATGGATGGTCGACCGCCTGAACAATGGCGGCGGCGCGTTCCGGCGTGTCTGCCAGGTAGCCAGGCATGTCGACCGTGTTGATGTTTTCCACAAGGACATAGACCCCCGCGTCCTCCGCCCGTGAGGCGACTTTTCTCAGGTTCTGCACGGCGGTTCGCTCGGCCTGCGCGCGACCGACACCTGGCGGTACGACACCCGCGATCGCGTTCAACCTGTGCGTGCCGAGTTCGGCGGCGGTCTCGAGCGCGTCGCGGATGCTGTCCTCGAACTCGGTTTCACGTCCAGGCAAGCACAGCAGTCCGCGCTCGCCGGCTTCCCAGTCGCCCGGATAGGGATCGAACAGGACCAGCTCGAGGTCGTACTCGGCCAACAGCGCCCGCAGGCGTGTCTGATCGAGGCCATGCACGAAAAGGATCTCGATCTTGCGAAAACCGGCCTGAGCAGCGGCCGCGAAGCGGTCGTAGATGTCCAGCTCCGGCCAGAGCATCGTCAAGTTTGCGGCGAAGGTCGGCATGCTCGTTCGCCTAGTGCTGGGGCACGGTGACGCCGGCGGGCTCCTCCCAGAGCTTGACCAGCGCTGCCATGTCTTCGTTGGCCATGCCGCGTGCGTTCGCCTCGACGAACCGCTGCTCGGCCAGACCGCCCAGCAGAAGGGGCACACCGGCGCCCCGCGCCTCGGCGTGAATCAACCCGAGGTCCTTGAGAATCAGCCCGACTGGCGTGGCGCCCGAAAAATCGCGTGAGATGAAGCGCGGCATGTTGCGCGTCATCATCGTCGACCCGCCGAAGGACGTCCCGATCAGATCGAGGACAACCTGGGGATCGGCTCCCAGGCGCGCGCCAAAGACGGCCGCCTCGGCGATTGCCGCGGTGTGTACGCCGACCAGCAGCTGATTGATCAGCTTGACGACCTGACCTGCTCCGACCGGGCCGCACAGCTTGA
Source organism: Chloroflexota bacterium (assembly GCA_019247135.1). The sequence goes on from JAFAPL010000693.1 coordinate 9,196, forward strand.
TGTTCTTGCCGAATGTCTGGAAGACGGGCAGCGCCCGATCGAACACGGCCTGCTCGCCGCCGACCATCACCGTCAGCGTCCCGCCCTGCGCGCCGGCCGGGCCGCCAGAGACGGGCGCGTCGAGGAAGTCAGCGCCGTGCGCTTTCAGCTGCTCGGCGCACCAGCGATTCAAGTCCGGGCTGACGGTCGAATGGTCGATATAGATCTGTCCGGCTCGGGCCTTGCCGGCCATCTCGGTGTAGACGGTCTGAACGGATTCCGGGGTAGGCAGCGCCGTCATGACGACGTCCGCGCGTTCGGCGACCTGCGCCGCCGAGTCAGCGGTGGTTGCGCCCTCAGCCGCGAGCGCGTCGACAGCGGGGCGCGAGCGGTTGAAGACGTGCACGCTGTAGTTGGCGGCCAGGAGCCGCTGCGTCATGGGTCGGCCCATCTTGCCAAGGCCGACGAAACCTGCCTGCATAGAAGCCAAGGGTAACGCTACGTGTCGTTTTCGTCGGCCGCGTCGCCGAGGTTTGACTCGGGGCTGCCGAGCTCGACCAGAACGGTGCCCGCGGTGACGGGCTCGCCGGCGTTGACGCAGACGGCCGACACCACGGCGGAGTGTGGCGCCTCGACGACGTGCTCCATCTTCATCGCCTCAATGACCACGAGCGGTTGGTTTTGCTCGACCTGATCGCCCGGTTCGACGTTGATCTTGACGACACGGCCCGGCATGGACGCCGTGAGCTGGCCGCTGGCAGCCGCGGAGCGTGAACCAGTCGCCCCGCCCTCGAGCTCGGCCGCGGGCGCGCGCACCAACCGATACCTGCGATCGTTCCACAGCACAACGCGCAGGTCATCGTCGATGTCGTGGACGGCGACCGCGTCCCCGTCTACGGACACGCCATTGTGCGACAGGGCCACGCGGTGCTCCGCCGAGCCGATACGAACGACGCCACCCCGTTCGCGCAGGTCGAGCGTCACGCTGGCGGCGTGCCGTTGGCCCGAGTACAGCCATGCCGTAGGCTGATCGAGCCGGCCGATACGCCAGGCATCGCGGCGTTGCCACGGGTTTCCAACGGGCTTCGGCCCGAGTACGTCGAGCGCGCTGGCCGCCGCGAGCACCTGGCTCGGTGGTTCAGCGAGCTGGTCGAGCATGCCACGATCCTCCAGGAAGGCCGTGTCGATATCACTAGCACGAAAAGCCGCATCGTCGAGCACGGCCAGGAGCAGGTCGAGGTTGTTTCGGATTCCGTCAAGCCGCGTGCCCCCCAGTGCGCGCGACAGACGCTCGATGCTTTCCATGCGCGTAGGCGCATGCGCGATCACTTTCGCCAGCAGCGAGTCGTAGTAGGGCGAGACGCGGGTGCCTGGTTCGATCCAGCTATCGACGCGAACGTCAGGCGGAAACGCGACGGTCCGCACAACGCCAGTCGATGGCGCCCAGCCCGCCAGCGGGTCCTCGGCGACGACGCGCACCTCGATGGCGTGCCCGTCAAGACGGACATCCGCCTGAGACAAACGCAGCGGCTCGCCTGAGGCGACGCGCAGTTGTTGCTCGACCAGGTCCAGGCCGGTGACAACTTCGGTCACCGGATGTTCGACCTGGAGCCGAGCATTCACTTCCAGGAATGAAAACTGGCCGTCGTCGTCGAGCAGGAATTCGACCGTGCCCGCGTTCGAATAGCCCGCCAGACGGCCCAGCCGAACCGCGGCTTCGCCCATCGACGTGCGCAACGAAGCGTTCATGGCCGGCGACGGCGTTTCCTCGACAAGCTTCTGATTGCGCCGCTGAATGCTGCACTCGCGCTCGCCCAGGTACAGCAGCGTGCCGTGCTGATCCCCGAGGATCTGCACTTCAACGTGGCGGGGTCGAGGCACGTACCGCTCGAGCAGAACGCGATCATCACCGAAGCTGCTCATAGCCTCGCGCCGCGCAGCCTCCAGCGCCGTCGGAAACACAGCCAGGTCCTCGACCAGACGCATGCCGCGCCCACCGCCGCCTGCGCTCGCTTTGATCAGCACTGGCGCTCCGATGCGCTCCGCCTGCTGCATCAGCACGCCGTTCGTCTGGTCGGCGCCATGATAGCCGGGCAGGGTGGGCACTCCGGCTGACTCGGCCAGGGCCTTCGCTGGTGCCTTGCTACCCAACGCGCGCATGGCTTCGGGCGGCGGCCCGATCCAGACAAAGCCCGCCGCGCGGCACGCGTCGGCAAAGTCAGCGTTTTCGGAGAGGAAGCCATAGCCGGGGTGGATCGCTGCCACTCCCGCGCCGCGGGCCGCCCCGAGAATCGCGGACACATTCAGGTAGCTCTCGGCTGGCAGGGCGGCGCCGATCGGCAGCGCAGCGTCGGCCAGCCGCACGTGTAGCGCTCCCGCGTCGGCCGCTGAGTACACCGCGCTCGCGCGCACCCCCAGGCGACGACACGTCCTGATGATGCGTACGGCAATCTCGCCACGGTTGGCGATCAGGACGGAGTCGATCACATACGGAATACTCCGAACGTCGTGCTCGGAATTGGAGCGTTCAGGGCCGCAGCGAGGCCGAGCCCCAGGACCTGGCGCGTGTCCAGCGGATCAATGACGCCGTCGTCCCACAGGCGCGCCGTCGAGTAGTACGGATTGCCCTCGGCCTCGTACGCCGACAGGATCGGCTCGGTGAACGCCTCGCGTTCGGCGCGTGACATCTCGCGTCCGTGACGGTGCAGGTTGTCCAGACGCACTTGCAGCAGGACACTGGCTGCCTGCTGTCCACCCATCACGCTGATGCGTGCGTTGGGCCAGATCCACAACTGTCGTGGGGCGTAGGCGCGACCGCACATGCCGTAGTTGCCCGCGCCGAAGCTGCTGCCGACCATCAGCGTGAACTTCGGCACCTGCGCGTTTGCCACGGCCATAACCATCTTCGCGCCGTCACGGGCGAGTCCACGATTTTCGTATTCCCTGCCGACCATGAAGCCGGTGATGTTCTGGAAGAACAACAGTGGAACCCGTCGCTGGCAACACAGCTCGACAAAATGTGCGCCCTTCAAGCTACTTTCGCTGAACAAAATACCGTTGTTCGCGATGATCCCGACCGGGTAGCCCATCAGGTGCGCAAAGCCAGTCACGAGCGTGGTGCCGTAGCTCGCTTTGAACTCGTCGAACTCGCTTGCATCGACGATTCGTGCAATCACTTCCCGCATGTCGAACTGCTTTCTCAGGTCGTCGGGGATGATGCCGTACAGCTCGTACGGGTCGCACAGCGGCTCCCGCACAGGCTGGACGTTCAGCGCGGCGAGACCGGGCTTATCAGCAGGCACATTCGCGAGGATGCTCCGCGCGATC
>JAFAPL010000745.1 GCA_019247135.1 Chloroflexota bacterium
GTCCATGCGCCGCGCGCACTCCGCCAGTGACAGGTCTGTGGGCTCCGCCAGCTCCGTCACATCGACGGCGTGCGGCGTCGAGCGGAGCCAGTCGAATGCCGCGGCTCGCTCGGCCGGCGCATAGAACAGCGCGTGGTCCAGCAGCGTGCGGACCTCCCCTGGCGTGCATGGGATGGCGATGTCGCCACCGCTGGCGAGCGTCCGGAGCTGCGGACCCACCTGGGCGACCTCCAGAATTGCTCGCCGCATCGCAACGCGCGGGCTGAGGTGTGCGCCCAGTCCCACCACCGCTCCCGGCCAGCGTCGACCATCGCCAAATCCGATGCACATCAGAGTTGGGATGCCGATGCCAACCTCGAGCAGGTAGAACTCCACCTCGGCGCCCTCACGTGCGAGGAATGCCATCGTCGTTGTGACGTCGGGATCCACCGCCGGATTCGTATCCCTACTCCATACGACGCGGCGGCCGGCACGCCGTGCCAGCCAGGCGATCATGAACGCATCCCGCTCCACGATCTCGAGCAGGGCGCGAAAGGTCGCGTCCTCCAGGTCAGCTCCGGCGGCGAGTCCGCTCGACGTGACCTGGCCGAAGAGTTCCTCCGGTCTGGTCTCCAGACCCAATAGCGCCAACAGTGCAGGCACCCAGGTCGGTTCGCCAGTATGCAGCCAGCGCGCCTGCATCCAGTCGTATTCGCGGTCGGGATCGAATGCGGCGTAGTGGAACTCGGGCTGCTCGTATTGGTGCGCCTCATACAGGCACAGCCCACGGGGATCGAGCGCATCATCGCCGAGCGTCTTCAGCGACGCGCGACGAAAGTTGCTCCGCCGATACTGGCTGGCCGAATACCGCTCGATCGCTTCGGCGGCCGCGCCCACCATGGCCTCGACTTCCGTGGTGCCTTTGCCGGAGCCACCGCTCGCGTACGCGGGCACATACCGTCCATCCGCATAGCCACTGGTCAGCGCCTCCGCTCTCCAGGGCCCGCCCGCCTGGGGTGGCACCGCGACCAGCCTGGAAATGATGCCCGTGCGCGCATCCACCCATCCGGCCAGAGCCTCCCGAAGCGCTCCCGCCGTAGACGCCGACGAAAGTGGGCGGGCACCACGCCCGATGACTGCCTTGCTGGCTCCGCCACACACCTCACACCATGGCAGCTTGATTGCGGTGTGGCGCGTTGCCTCCTGCGTGAGCGTATCGAAGACGAGGACTTGCCCGTCCGCCTGACCGGGCGCACAGCCGGTCACCAGCTTCAGCACTTCGAGTGACAACAGGTGGCCCGTCAGTCCCGCCGCCGGCGGAAGCGCCGACCAGCCCGCCGGCGCCGCGTCACCGGCCAACAACCGCTGATGGAGCGCCTGGATGTCCTGCGGGTGCTCGAGATTCGCAAGCAGACGCAAACGGCAGCAATTCCAACACGCGGCAGCTGTGGCGGCTGGCCTGAACACCGGGCCGATAATCGCCTGTTGACCGCGCAGGGTGCCGAAGACCGATGGAAGCCGGGCGGCGTGAGCCCACGCCGCGAGCCCCCTGGCTGCACGCAGGTCATCGTCCGCGAGCGCTCCAACGACATGTGTAATCGATGCGGGCAGGCGCCGTGACGTTGTGAAGCGGGTCCACGGTGCGCGCCGGGCGAGTCGCGCGGCCAGACTCCGGGCGCGTCCACGGCCAAGGTCGCGCGGGCGCCAGATGCGCGCTCCAAGTAGATCGCTGGGGCAAACGGGTCGCTCATCCACCAGGTGCAGTCCGCCGATACCGGCCTCGGCCAGCTCAGTCGCAGCCACAGCGCCCCAGGGTTCCAGGCCAGAAATCAGTACATACGCGCCGCGCAGACTTTCACGAGCCAGCGAGGCGTTGTGCGAATACGTTTGGAAAAAGCGATCTCGGCTCCGCCAGCGCTCGTCTGTGTCGCTTGTCTCCAGCAGCCCACAGCGTGTCAGCGACTCGAGGACACCCCGAAGATCCTCCGCTCGGTAGGCGGGTAGGTCGTGGATGATCTCCTCCGCGCTACGCGAGCCGTCGAGTAGTGGCATGACATCAGACAGCAAGGCATCGGCGTCGCGCCCCTCGAGGACAAACGTCCCCACGTCCGAGTGCACGACGATTCTGTCGTGGAGGTTCAGGACGGACGCCGAGCTGTTCAGCTGGAGCCTGGTCATACAGATCCGATGAGCGAGCCGCGACCGCTCCAGGCGGCCCGCTCCGGAGAGGGACGCTTCTGTTACCCCTGGCTGATCGCCTGGGCTGCGCGCTCGAGGCTCTGCCTGGCGTCGCGCATCGCGTTGGTCTGCTGGATCAGGTTCTCAACCATTCCACCGAGGAACTGCCATTCGGCCGGCGTGGTGATGCCTGGTCGCGGCCGATGAATAATGTTCAGCAGCGTCGAGTTGTCGCTATCAGCGAGCGACTTGAGGTTTGTCTGGAGCTCAGTCACCTTGACCTCCAGCTGTTTTGCCTGGGTCACTTCCTTTTCTGCCATCATCGTGCACCTCTGTACATGTCATCTCCCCGGAGCGGCAGAATCGAATCTAGCAGCAGGCTGCAACAGTTGCATCCGTAAAAACGCGTATGTTTTTCGCCGAAGCTGTTGAAGTCGACCGGTACACGCTCGGTGCCGGTCGGGCAAGCGGCGAAGGCAGTGTGCGAAAAGCGACCCGCTGGGTCGTTCAGTGACGTGAGCCGCTCGCGGGCGGCATGTGAGTTCGTTACGCGGGGAGCTCCGGACACGTGGTCTTTGTCACTGATGCACTGCTGCGCAAATGCGTCGTCGTCTGCCATGCGCTGACGAAGCAGGGAATCGAAGTCGCGGTCGGCGGCACCACTCGGCTTTCGCCGGGCTTCTTCTCTCGCCATGGCCGGCGGTTCCTGGTGTATCCGTCGCCGAGTGAGGCGCCGGAGGCGTTCATCGAGACGCTACTGACGTACTTGCGTCGGCATTCACACGCAATGGTGCTGCCAGTCGACGACGCGACTGCGGCGGTATGTGGCCAATATCGCCAGGAGCTCGAACGTGTCTCCCGAGTTCCGCTGCCGCCCGCCGAGCAGCTGCAGTTCGGATTGGACAAAGCCCCGACGATGCAGCTCGCCGAGAGACTCGGCATTCCTCATCCGCGCACGGTCCTGCCAACCAACTCGGACGAAGTACACGCATTGGCGGCCGACCTCCGGGCGCCACTGGTGGTCAAGCCACGGTCGAGCTCCGCAGGGCGGGGGCTCGTCTACGTCCCGACACGCGATGGCCTCGCCGACGCGTGGAAAGAGGTGCATCGATCGTTCCCGCTGCCGATGGTGCAGGAGTGCGTGCCCAACGGTCGCAAATTCGGCGTAGGGCTGCTGATGGACGACAACGGTCGCTGCGTCGCCTCGTTTGTTCAGGAGGAGCTGCGCCACTTCCCGCTGCGGGATGGCATGAGCACGCTGCAGGTGAGCGTGTGGCGCCCGGATCTGGTGGAGCGGGCGGTCCAGTTCCTGAACGCAATCGGGTGGTACGGACTCGCCGAAGTGGAGTTCATGGAGCATCCGGACACCGGCGAGATGCTGTTGCTGGAAGTGAATCCGCGTGTGTGGGCGTCGATCCAGCTTGCCGTCGCGTGTGGTGTGAACTTCCCCTACCTCTTGCACCGGCTTACCACCGGCCGACCGTTCGAGGAAGTTCACAGATATGCGCTCGGCCGCCACTGTCGCTGGCTGCTGCCCGGCGACATCCTGCATTTCCTGGCCAACGCCGAGCGTATGCGCATGCGCCCATCGTTCTTTGAGTTTTCTCCGCGCGAAACCGTGTACGACGGTCTGTATCACGACGACCTGGGAGCAACGCTCGGCGTGCTCCTGTCCTCAGCGCATTACCTGTTCGATCCGGAGATGTGGCGTCTGGTGCTGCGCGGCAAAGTTGCAGGTGGCGCTCAGACGTCTGCCGCGCTTGGACCGCGGCCAAGTATGAGCGCGTCGGCGTCGCTATGAACGCACTCAACAAGCGCTTTGCGCGGTCTATTCGAGAATTTGCCGAAGACGAGTGGGATCTCGTCGCCGGTGCGCAGCTGATGATGTCGCATCGCTGGCATCGGGTGATGGAAGCCTCCCGACCACGCTACCGACCCCGTTACGTCATGCTCCATGATGAGCGGGGCCCGCTCGCCGTAGCGGCGAGCGCAGCCGCGTCGCCGATCGCGTCGCCCGGAGGCTGGCAGGAGCGCATTGCATCGTCACTCGCGCTCACGTTTGGTGCTCCATTTTCGGCGTCCGTCAGCGGAGTGCTGGTGCGGGCTGACATGGCGCTTTCGACGGTGCTGCCAACCATCGAATCGGCCTTGACCGAGCTGTGCTGGCGCGAGCACCGCATATTGCTGGGATTCACCAATGTCGGCGCGGACGACCTCCAGACATTTCGAGATCGAGGTTTCATAGCCATGCCCAGACCGTCCACCATGGCGCTCGACCTCGACAGCGCGGACTATGATGGGTATCTTCGCAGCCTCCGCAAAGACGACCGCGCCGAGCTGCGACGCGCAAGACGTCGCGCGGCGGAACACGCGACCGAGCTCCAGTACACCCGAGTCGACGATGCGAGCCGCGCGCTCTTTCCGCTGTTGGTCGAAGTCTGTGCACGGCATGGGATTCCGCCGGATCGGGTAACGATCACCGAAGAGCTTTTCCCGGCCCTGCGCCGCGAGATGGCAGATGACACGTACATTCTCTCGGCAACCGTTCGCGGGCAGCTCGCCGGGTTCGCCCTGTGCCTCGTCCAGCAGGACACGTTGTTCGCGCCGATGCTGGGACTTCATTACGAGCTGTCACTGCCCAGTTGTCTGTACGCGGTGCTGATCGACGAGATTGTTCGACTGGGCGTGAATCGGCGCGTACGCCGCGTTCACCTGGGTCTTGGCAACGAACGCCAGAAACGCCGACACGGATTCAGGCCTCAGGCGCGCTGGGCGTGCGTCCGTGCTCCACTCAATCCAGTCAATCTCGCGCTGCAAACCGCCGCGCGCCTCTCGGCCACTCGGCTCTCGGCTACCTGAAGATAACGGGAGAGATTCAGTGTACATTCTTGGAATCAGTCGGCATCACGACTCCGCCGCCGCACTGTTGAAAGACGGGCGGATCATCGCCTTTGCGGAGGAGGAGCGTTTCAATCGCCAGAAGCACTTCGGTGGGTTTCCGACGGTGGCGATTGAATATTGCCTGCGCGAAGCCGGGATCTCACTCGGCGACGTCGATCACGTCGCGTACTTCTGGCAGCGTTGGGCGGAGATTGGCGCGGGCCTGAAACACTTTGTGCGCTACGCGCCGGGCACGTTCTCGGTCTTCAAGCGTTCACACTCCAATGGATCCGCGCGTCCGAAAGGCCTGCTCGCAACGCTCGAGTCCGACGGCGCGCAGCGTGACCCCGACGACTACGATGTGGGCGGAGCGCTATTACTCCACCTGAAGCGAACGTTTACGTTGAAGCAGACGTTGCGACAAGCTCTCGGCTACAACGGGCCGCTCGATTTACAGGTCCACCTGGTTGACCATCACCTTTCGCACGCTGCCAGCTCGTTTTTCCCGTCGCCATTCGAAGAAGCCGCCATCTTCAGCGTCGATGGGCTCGGCAGTGACGGGACCTGCACACTCCTGGCCGTGGGTCGCGGTCGAAGGATCGAGGAGCTTCGACGTGTGAAGTTCCCGCATTCCCTCGGCGCACTCTACTCTACCGTGACCGGCTATCTCGGATTCTACGCCACGCGGGATGAAGGCAAGGTCATGGGTCTGGCGCCGTATGGCACCGATCGCTACGTTGAGCAGTTTCGCGACATCGTCCGGCTTGGACCGGAGGGTACTTATGAGTTGGACCTCAGCTGGTTTCAGCATCATCTCACGGGGAAACACCTTGTCTCGCAGAGGTTCGTCGACACGTTTGGCCCGCCGCGTCCGCGGACGCGCGCGCCCATCGAGCAGCACTACGCCGACATCGCATACGCACTCCAGGACACGCTCGAGCGAACCGGTCTGCACGTGGCGCGTTGGTTGCACGAGCGGACGGGTCTGGACCGCGTGTGTCTGGCCGGTGGAGTCGCGCTCAACAGTGTGATGAATGGGCGTATCCTGCTCGAGACGCCGTTCCGCGACTTCTACGCTCCTCCGGCGGCCTCAGACGCGGGAACCGCGCTCGGCGCGGCCCTGTACGTGCAATCGCAGGTGTTGGACCTTCCCAGACCGAGCGGCGAAGACGTCTTCCTCGGGCCAGCCTTCGAGGAGGCCGACGTGGAGGCTGCCCTGCGCCGGAGTGGGGTGCCCTACTCGCGGCCGTCCTCGATCACTCGGCATACTGCCGAGCAGGTCGCGGCGGGCAAGATTGTCGGCTGGTTTCAGGGACGTATGGAGTGCGGTCCGCGTGCCCTCGGCAACCGGTCGATTCTCGCCGATCCGCGTGACCCGACGTCCAAGGCACGCCTCAATGAAAAGATCAAACATCGCGAGCCGTTCCGTCCGTTCGCCCCGTCGGTGTTGCTCGAACACTCGGCCGACTACTTCGCGAGCGGGTATCCATCTCCGGTAATGCTATTGGTGTTCGACGTCCTCGACGAGCGTCGAGAGGAAGTTCCGGCCATCACCCACGTGGACGGCTCCGCCCGGGTCCAGACGGTGTCGCGTGCGGACAATCCACTCTACTGGGAGCTTATCAAGTCCTTCCACGACATCACCGGCGTGCCGATGGTGGTCAACACGTCCTTCAACGACAACGAGGAACCCATCGTTTGTTCGCCGCAGGATGCCATTCGATGTTTTCATAAGACCGACCTGGATGGGCTGGCACTCGGGCCCTTCTGGGTGGATCGGGCCCGCTGCTGATGAGTCACCTGGGGCGGTACCGTGATGCTCTGTGGTTGGCTCCGGCCGGAGTAGCGGCGGGCTTGACGCTCGTGATCATGCTCGTCCTCCCGGCCGACCGGACCTTGCATACTGTGTGGGATTTCGCGTTGAAGCTCAGCCCGGTCGTGTTCGCGGTGCTCGCCATCGCCTCGTTCCCGCGCCAGCGTGTCTGGGCGCCATACGCCGTACTCATCGGGTGCGCCGTTTTTCTGGGCCTGCTTGATTCCGCTTCGTTCCTCCAGGTGTCGCGACTCGTCGACGCGGCGCTCGCAGGCGCCGTTGATGCGCAGTTCGCGGCGTACTACCGCTTCACAACGTTTGTCGATGCGTTCGTTGTGCTCTTCGGAGTCGCGGCATACCGGCTTGGTGGCGGCAGTGGCGAGAAAGTACTCAGACTGGGTCTGGCGGCGACGTGCTTGCTGGTGTCAGGGCTGAATGATCTTACGATGTGGGCGATGTACCCGTGGCCGAATGGTGTGCGGCCCGGTACGTTTGACTGGGCGTCGCACGTCTCGATTTTCATTGGTCGTCCGCCACGTCTCGCGGACATGCTGGTATTTCTCGCGTTGCACCTCAGCCTGGCAGCGCTGGTGATGCTGGTGCCCTTGCCGAGGAATAGGTGGGGTCAATGGCGGCGCGGCCAGCGACCAGCTGTGCACCTGATCCCACAAGCGACGCGGGGACCGGAGCCAGTACCGCCAGAGCACTGAGGCGCTGGCTGGCAACGGCACCGAAGTCCTGCTTCGTCTCGGATGCGGTCGGTCCAAGCGACAGCGTGCGTACTCCCAGCTCGATTGCGAGCTCGACGATCCTGAACAGCAGCAAGCGGTAGGTGGAAGTTCCCCACGACAGTGCGTAGTCCAGACCGAGCCACTTTGCCATCAGGGTGTCACCATCACGCAGTGCAACGGCGCAGCCGATGATCTCACCGCCACGCCAGGCGGCAATCACGTGGAGGTCGGTCCCGCACACTGCCTGGGCCTGCTCCACGAAATCCGTAACGTAGATATCGCAGGTGCCGTGATGCACGAGAACGCCGGCGATCAATTCACGCAGACGACGCGCGTGCTGATCCGGCGAATGCAAGCGCTCCACACGTACGCCTTCGCGTTCTGCCCGACGCTCCTGCTTGGTGATCCGGCGCCGGTCAGATCCAGGCAGTGAACTGAGGTAGTCGGTCGTCGAGTGCCACGCAATCGGCAGGACCATGTCTGACAGCGAACCGTACGGATCAAGGCCAGCGGCAGAAAGCGCCGGCCAGCGGACGTCGTCGGGCGAGCATTGGCCGTACGTGACGAACAACGCTCGCTCGGCGCGCGCCTGAGCGCGGACTGCCTCGAGGACGGCAATGCGTAGACTGCCTGAGCCGAGCAGGCCCGGGCCGGAGGACAGCGGCGAATTGCATCGCATCAGCGGCGAGAGCCGCAGCGCCCACCCGAGACGCCGCTGCAGCGTCTGGTGCTTGAAGCGACGCCCAATCGAGCACACCGCGGCTGCCTCCAGCCGACCGTCATGTCGGGCAAGAACGTAGCGCGGCTCGTAATCCGCCAGAATTGCCTCGGCCAGACGCAACCAGCGATGGCTGACGAAGCTGTATTCGCCACACAGGCGATCCCATTCCTCCGGGCTGACATGGTCAATACTGCGCGCCAGGTCGACGGTTACGTCGGCCATCAATCGACCACCAGCACACGGTTCGTCCACCGCACCGAACCGGGCGGTACGAACCAGCGCGCGAGCAACATCGCGGCCAGAACCGCATGCGAGGCGCTGTAGGCTGCCGCGCCGCCGGTGTATCCCCACAGCCAGGTCGCGCCCATGCACAGCACCGCCGCCACCGGCACCGCGGCTGCGATTGTGACCGCGCTGATGGACTGTCGGTCGGTCGCTTCGAATGCGCCGACGAGAACGATCGTGACGAATATCGATGGGACGCTGAATGCGATCCGTTGCATGATCGCGGTCGAAGCGACGTACTCCGGCCCGAACAGCATCGGCACGAGCACCGGCGCCAGGAAGTACAGTCCGATGCACGACGCGACACCGAGGACCAGCGCGAGGGCGAGGAGATCTACAGCTAGCACGGATGCCGCGCGCGGATCGTGCACCACGGCTCTGGCCAGGTGTGGAAAAGCGACGAGGGTAGCGGTTGTCGCCGCTCCGGACAGCGCCAGGACGATCGCCTGTGCCGCGCCGAACCAGCCCGCGGCTTGCGGCCCGCACACGAGCGTGATCGCACTCAACGCAAGACGGTCGAGCGCAAGGAGGCCGATGCCACCGAGCGCGAATGGAGCGCTGCTTCGCGCAAGGCTGAGCCAGGCACGCGGCCGCCAGCCGAACCGAGGTTGTGCTCCAGTCCATGACAACAGGCAGTAGGCCGCGACAACGATGGCGCCGGTCGAGGCGGCGTAGGCGGCCGTGACCGTGCCTACCGCACCCGTCAGCAACGCAAGCAGCGTAGCGGAAGCGCTGATCAGCAAAGCCTGGCCACCGATCAACAGCGCGTGGACGTGCATCCGCCCGCGACCGCGGAACGCGGCACAGGCCGAGAGCAGATACGAGTTGAGGACGGCATAGCTCGCCAGAACGAGGCTCAGGCCGAGGTCGATGTGGTAGATGCTCGCCAGCAGCAGCGCTCCGCCAAGGCCAAGCGGTACTGCGCAGAGCCGAAGGACCAGCGCGTCGGCAAAGATCGCGCCGCTAGCCCGCGTCTGGCGCGCGACCTCGCGAACAATCAGCTCGTCGAGGCCGAGGCTCGCACAGGCGCTGAAGACTACGGCGACGGACAGGCCGAATGCGAGAACACCAAATTCGGCGGGACCGAGCGTGTGCGCCAGGGCGATGGAAGCACCGAACGCAACACTCCGAGCGCACACGCCGCTGATGCCGATCCAGGCAACACCTCCCAGCAGCCGACGCAGTCCATGGTGGCCACCCGGCACGTCTTATCAAACGCTCGCGCCGGCTGAGTTCGGGGCATCGCGGCGCCGCGGATCGCTGACGCGGAACTAGCGGACGCGCCCCCCGATCGTTTGCTCGAGGTACTCTTCGCGCAGCTCGTGGCCCAGGCCCGGGCGATCCGAAACGTGGAAGTACCCGTCGTGGACTTCAAACGGCGGGTCCACAACTCTCTGATAGACCTCCAGCTCGGAGTACGCAATCTCCAGACGGAAAAAGTTCGGCGTGCTCATCATGGTTTGCGCGCCGGCGATCAGGGTCACCGGTCCGGTCGCGTCGTGCGGACTGATCGGCACATAA
>JAFAPL010000843.1 GCA_019247135.1 Chloroflexota bacterium
AAGCGTCACGGTTGTGACGCGGCCCAGAGACCAGCCAACAGGCCGTCACGTCAAGCGTCACCGTTGTGACGCGGCGCGAGACCAGCCGACAGGAGGTAACCTGAAGCGTCACGGTTGTGACGCGGCGCCGAGACCAAACAACAGGCGCCTCACGTGGAGCGTCACGGCTGTGACACTCGCGGCGCGATTACCACACGGGCGTCACGTAGGCCGTCACGTGGCGGTTGAAAAACGTCAGCTGGACGTCACGAAAGTCGCTGGTCCACAAATGCGACGAACCGCGCGTTGAACGTCGGCCGCACCCGCTCCCAATACGTTCGTAAATACGCCCGCCGCATCAGCAGATCGGTCGTCGCCACCCACGCCCGCCAGTCATCTTCGTTCATCGACCGCTCGATCATGTACTGCGTGTGCGCCTCCTCGAGCACCCCGACGAGCAGACTGGCGATGTGAAACCGGCCATCTTGTTCGTCACCACTACTTGTGTCGTCCATCGCGCGCCACAGATCGGGATGCTCGATGAACAGCTCGCTCACGCGGTCCAGACGCGCCTGCAAAGTCATCCGCGCGCTCGTGAGCAGGGTGGCCCGCGTCTCGCGCACCAGTGCACGCGAGGCCCATGCGTAATATCCCGTCAAGATGACGAGCACCAGGGTCGCGACTGCCTGCACGCCTGTCGAATGTGCGTCGAGCCAGTCCATGGTTGCGGCCTGAGTTGTACCCGAAGGCATCCGATGCCGTGGCGGGGAGCATCCTGTCCCGCACCTCGGACCACGGACAAGTGCCCGCCGCGCGGCCCAGGCGTCGCTCGTCTGAACCGGCGAAGCACGAGTTAGAACTCATTTAACTTTCGTCGGCCGCGGACCTGCGATAGCGTGAGGCCTTTCAGAGTAAGGGGGGATTATGGCCTTCGAATCTGAACGGACCCGAGTCGCGCACCTGCTGCGGCGCGCCGGTTTCGGCTCGACCGAAGCCGAGCTCGAGCAATACACCGCGCTCGGCTTCATGGGCGCCCTCGATCGCTTGCTCAACTATGACCAGGTCGACGACTCCGCGACCGAAGCTCTTGTCGCAACCATTGACGCGAGCAGCATGGAGGGCGCGCGCTACGGCTGGCTCACGCGGATGCTGAACACGCAGCATCCGCTGCAGGAGAAAATGACGCTCTTCTGGCACACTCATTTCGCAACCGCGGCCAGCAAGGTGCGCCGGCCCGCGCTGATGCTCGGTCAGATCCAGCTGTTCCGCGACAATGCGTTGGGAAATTTTGAGTCGCTCCTCCAGCAGGTCACGCGTGATCCCGCGATGCTGCAATGGCTCGACAACAATCAGAATCGCAAGGGTCGACCAAATGAGAACTACGCCCGGGAGGTGATGGAGCTCTTCACCATGGGCATCGGCAACTACACCGATGCTGATGTGAAAGAGGCCGCGCGTGCTTTCACCGGTTACACGGCCACGCGCGCGGGCGAGTTCACGTTCAATGCCGACCAGCACGACGACGGCGACAAGACCATTCTCGGCGTGACGCGCAACTTTGACGCGGACGACGTCCTCGCAATGCTCGTCCGTCACCCGGCTACCGCGCGGCGCCTCACGACCCGGCTGTTCGCGTTTTTCGTCTACGACAACCCGAGCGACGAAACAGTCGACCGTCTCGCGTACACTTATGCGAACAGTGGTTTTTCCATCCGCGAGGTCGTGCGCGACATTTTGTCCGGACCGGAGTTTCTGTCGCAGCAAGCCTTCCACGGCCAGGTGAAGCAGCCCGTTGAGCTGGTGATCGGGGCACTGAAAGCGCTGAATGTTCAAAATATTGGCCCGGATCTCCCACAGGCCACCCGTCGGATGGGACAGGACCTGCTGAATCCGCCCGACGTGAGCGGCTGGAAGCAGGGTGACGGGTGGATCAGCGCGGCAACCATGATCGAACGACTGAATTTCGCCGAGCGCCTCGCGGCTGCCGGCACACCGTCCGACCCGTATTTTGTCGACGTGGCGGGACAGTTACACACGCACGGGCTGCAGTCAGAGTCCGCGGTGGTGGACTACTACCTGGACCTGCTCGTCGACGGAGCCGCGACGGCTGAAGCGCGGCAATCACTCATTGATTTGCTGAATGCCGATGGCGGCCTGAACGGACCCGACAACGTGCGCGGAATGCTGCAAATTGCCATGTCGCTGCCGACCCATCAGCTGGCGTAGGCGAGGGAGGAAGGTTGACCATGACCATCACTCGTCGAGACTTTCTCAGCAAGGGCGCATTACTGGTCGTCGCCGGAGTTACGGCGCCATCGTTTATCGCGCGTACGGCACTCGCGCTGCAGAACAACACCCCCAACAACCAGAAGATTCTCGTCGCGGTTCAGCTCACCGGCGGCAACGATGGACTCAACACGCTCATTCCGTTCGGCGATCCGGGTTACTTCCAGGCGCGCTCCTCACTCGCAATTCAGACCAGCGACATCCTCCCGCTGACTGATACCGTCGGACTCCACCCGCGCATGGCCGGCCTCAAGCAACTGTACGACAACGGATTGGTCGCGGTCGTACAGGGCGTCGGCTATCCCAATCCAAATCGTTCGCACTTCCGGAGCATGGATATCTGGCACTCCGCGCGACCGGACACGTTCGAGCGGACCGGCTGGCTTGGACGGTATCTGGACGCGTGTCAGTGTGGACAGGACCGACCGTTGCCAGCCATCAGTGCTGGCGACACGCTCAATTCCATCTTCTATACAGAACACACGCTCGTCCCGGCGGTCGCGAACATCGGCGCGTTCTCAGTGCATACGCAAAAGACGAGCACACGGTCGATGGACACGCTGAAAAACATCTACAACCAGGCGGGGTACTGGTCGACTCACGAGGCGCTGATCCGCAAGACAACGCTCGGCGCACTCGACGGATCGGCGCAATTGCAACGCGCGGCTGCCGCCTACAAGACTCCAGTGGAGTACCCGACAAACAGTCCCATCGCGGAGCAGCTGCGCATGGTGGCGCAGATCATCGCCGGCGACCTCGGGACCCGGGTCTTTTCGGTACAGCTGGGCGGGTTCGACACCCACGCCGCCCAGTCCAACCAGCAGGCCAACTTGCTGGGCCAGTTGAGTGATGCGCTGACCGCATTCGTTTCCGACCTGGAAGCCATGGGCAAGCAGGACGACGTGCTCATCATGACCTTCTCTGAGTTCGGCCGGCGGGTCGCGCAGAACGGTTCGAACGGAACTGACCATGGAACGGCGGAGCCGATGTTCGTCATCGGCCGTGGTGTCCAGGCGGGACTACATGGGACCTACCCAAGCCTGCAGGATCTGGACGACAACGGCGACCTGAAGTTCAGCACAGACTTTCGACAAGTCTTCGCGTCCGTGTTGCAGGATCACCTGAGCGTCGACCCCGCGCCCGTTCTGACCGGCGACTACGGGCGCCTTCCACTGATGCATGCTTGAAGGGTGATACGCTGTGCTACCTACACGGGGGGTTACCAAAGGCATGTCGATGCCTCAGGACAGGCGGACGTTCCTCAGACGTGCAGCGAGGCTCGCCGGCGTTAGCTTCGGCGGCTCGTTACTCGCCGCGTGCGCTCCGGCCGCCGCACCCGCGCCGGCGCCAACCACCGCACCCGCGGCACCCCAGGCTGCGCCCGCGCAAACCGGCAGCGTCACCAAACTTACGTACGCCTTCGCCAGCATCAATCCGCTCCACTACGTTGCGGCCGTGGCGGGTGAGAAGCCTGACCTCGCGGCCCGGTTCGGCATCGAGATCGATCCACTCCAGACAACCAACTCACCCAACGCGGTCAATGCACTTGTTGGCGGATCAGTGGATGTCGCCGCCGTCACGCCGGACTCCGCGTGGCCGGCGCAGGACAAAGTGGCGGACCTCAAGCAGGTCATGGCCATCGCCGACGGCACGCCATATGTCCTGATCGCACAACCGGAGATCAAGAAAGCAGCTGATCTCAAGGGCGCCACGTTTGGAGCTTCCGCCGTGCGCGGCGGCGCGGATACGACGGCCATCCGCATCATGATGCTCGAAAACGGACTGAAGGACAGCGACTACACCGTTGTCCAGGCAGGCAGTGTTTCCGACCGCACGTCCGCCATGAAAGCCAGGTCGATCCAGGCGCTCGCGCAGCTGGAGCCGCAAGCGTCGTTGTTGCGCGACGCCGGCTTTCCTGAAATCGACAACGCGAACAACTATCCAGCGTTGAAAGGTGTGCATTCCATCGCTCTGCTCGCGAAACAAGGATGGTACACTGGTTCCACTGCCGAGACCGCGCGCAATTTCGTGAAAGCATGGGACGCCATTACTAAATGGATCTACGATCCCGCCAACAAGGGCGAAGTCCTCGCAATCACGAAGAAGACGATGCAGGTCGGAGATGCCGCCGCGCAGGCTGGGTACGATCTCCATGTGACAGGTAAGTCAGTCTCCGCCGACTTGCAAATCAACGAAAAATACATGCAGCAATTCCTCGAGAATCAAAAGCGACTGGGCAGTGATGCACCACTGCCGAGCGACCCCATGAAGTACGTCGATAATAGCCTGGTCGACGCGGCGCTCAAGAGCTGACGGATGGCTGATGTAGCTCTCGAGCTCGACGTTTCGCAACCCCGTCATGAGTCGGCGTTGTTGCGGTGGTATCGCGCGAATGCGTCGACCGCGCGCGGATTGCTGTCCTTTGCCGTCGTCGCCGTGGTGTGGGAGATCGCGGGGCGCAGTGGTCGCTGGCCGCTCATCATTGCGCCACTTTCGGATATCTGGACGAAATTCATCCAGCTGGCGGCTACCGGTGAGCTCGAGCGGCACATCCTCGTCAGCGTCAACGAGTTCATCATCGGCTTCGCCATCGCTGCCGTGTTTGGAATCGTGCTTGGAGTCGCCATCGCGATCAGCCAGACAACGCGCGACATCGTCGATCCGTGGGTGTCCGCGATCTACGCGACGCCGACCGTGGCGTTGGCGCCGATGTTCATCTTTATCTTCGGAATCGACTCCGCATCGAAGGTCGCCGTCGTATTTCTGCTGGCTGTCTTTCCGATTGTCATCAACACTGCAACGGGCATTCGCTCGACTGACCAGGTCTACGTTGACGCCGCACGCTCGTTCTGCGCCAATCG
>JAFAPL010001018.1 GCA_019247135.1 Chloroflexota bacterium
GCTCATCGAGTACCCCAGGGAATCACTGTTCCCCCATTTCCATATCGCGCCGGAAGGCGGTCATTCGTAACCGCTCATCCAACCCGTGTGCGACTCTGACCTGACACAGGACGTGACGAAAATTCGTCGGTACGAATTTTCGTCAGCCGGCTGTGGCGATGTGTCTGCGGGCGTAGCTGGCGGGAGTGAGATCGAGCGGATCTACGTCGCCGGCAATGGCCGCGGGCATGATGTCGGTGAGGTAGGCGATCGGGTCGATGTGCTGGAGCCGGCAGGACTGGAAGATGCCGAGGAGGCTGGCGGCCCAATGGCCGCCGTCCTCGCTGGCGACGAAGAGCCAGTTCTTTCGGCCGACGGCGATGGGCCGCTGCTGCCGTTCGGCGGCGTTGTTGTCCAGCGGCAGACGAGGGTCGTCGACGAAGCGCGTCAGCGCCGTCCAGTGGGCGCGGAGGTAGCGCGCGCCGTCGGCGAGTTCGGATTGGTGCGGCTCGGTAGCGATGATGGCCTGCGCGCGGGCATCGATCGCGGCCAGGATCCCGGGCGCCTGGCTGCGCCGCAAGACGGCCCGTTCGTCAGCGGGAGCGGTGCCTCGCGCTTCGGCCAGGGTGTCGGCGACGTCATCGATGGCGTAGAGCCCCTGGATGAGCTGCACCATCTCCAGTGCCTGCGGTGATCGATCGACGAGTTCGCGGAAGGGTCGTCGGGCGTGCGCCCAGCAGCCGACCTCGGTGGCGGTTCCGCCGCTATCGGTGAAGAGGCGATCGTGGCCGCCGTAGGCGTCGGCGACGATGTGGCCGCGGTAGCCGCCCAAGAGATCGCGCGGCCAATGTCCGGCGCGGCTGTCGGTGAAGTCGAAGAAGACCTGGTCGGCAGCGGTGTAGCACCAGAGGCGGGCGGTGCGGCAGGGAC
The DNA here is from genome assembly GCA_019247135.1 of Chloroflexota bacterium. Next base: position 910 of record JAFAPL010001018.1, read on the forward strand.
GCTGGCCGGGCCGCCACCAGCGGATCGGGGTGTCGTCGAGATGCAGCACCGGCTGGGCCAGGATTTGCTGCCGGATCGCGCCGACGACGCCGGCGAGGCGGCGCGCGAGATGGTCCATCCACGAGCACGCGGTCTGCGTGGTCAGGTCCACGCCGTCGCGCAGCCAATCGCCGCGCTGGCGGTAGAGCGGCAGGCCGAGGCCGTACTTCTGATGGGCGATGTGCAGCACCAGCCGGTCGCCACCAAGCCCACGCGGGACGATGGCGGCAGGCACGGGCGCGGTGATCACCGGCTCGCGGGTATCCATGCGGCCATAACGGGTGCGCAGCGTGACGAGGCGGATGAACCGTCCGGGCTGCCAATCGAGCCGCTCCGCACGCTCGGTCCCGACCGGGACCAACGGCGCGCCGTCATGGTCGACGCGCTGCGACGTCGGCAGCTCGATCCGCTCCTCGACCACGTCGAGGTGAGCTGGCAGCGTGCGCAAACCCCGGCCACGGGGACGTCCGGGTGGCTTCCCCGTCGCCGTTTTCTCGTTCGCCGCCGGCGTCGGCTGGGCGATGAGGGCCGGCGGTTCCGGCGCTACGTCAGTGATGCCGTCAATGCGCTGCTGGCCCGGCTCGTGGATCAGCTTCTCCGACCGCGGGGCGAGTACGCGTCGAAGAAACCTCCGGAACTGCGCGTCCAGGGCCGTCAGCTTCGCCTTCAGATCGGCGACTTCGCGCTCCAGCTCCGCATTGCGCGCGCGCAGGCGCTCGACTTCGCTCGGCTCTTCCTTCGGCGGGCGCGTCTCGTCGTTCACGCAGCCAGAACGATCGATCAGCCCGATGGTGACAATGTCGCCGCGTGCCGCAGCGCGCGCGGCAGCACCTGCTCCAAGAGCGTCGCCAGCTGAGCATTCGTCAGCGCCGTCACCGCTCCGCGTCGCCCATCCATCGACGGCACGGCGAAGCGTGCGGTCTCGAGCCGCTTCGCGCACAGCCAGAAGCCGCTGCGCTCCCACACCAACGCCTTGGCTCGCGTCCGATCCCGCCCAATGAAGACGAAGACGTCGCCGCTGAGCGGATCCATCGCCAACTGCGTCCGAACCAGGTCCGCCAACGAATCGAACGACTTGCGCATGTCCACCGCCTCCCGGCAGAGGAAGATGCGCCGCGCGCCCACGCTCAGCATGCCCCACCGCCTTCCAGGCACGCGATCACCTGCCGCAACAGCGCCGGCGAGAAGCCCGCCTTCACCGCGATGCGCGCACCGTTGGACAGGCGGACCTCGATCGCCGCCTCCTTCTTCGGCGCGGCAGGCGCAGCCTCGGGCGTCGTGATGCACCCGCGCTCATCGACCGACCCAACGTGCTCCAGCAGTGGGGGCGACACCGGCTGCGCCGTGGCCGTCTCCGATGCCGACGCCAACTGCCGGGCGCGCGTGCTCCAGTACATCACCATCCGCAGCGTGATCCCGTTCTCGCGGGCGAACTGCGACATCCCCTGGCCGCTGCGCAGATACGCCTGCGCCATCGCCATGCCTTCCGCCACCGATCGGTAACGGTGCTTGCCCTGCTGGTACGGTGGCGGTCCTTCGCCCATGCGGCTCTCCTGGCCGCTGAATCTCGTCAGCCGGTCAGGGCTCCGCTACACGGGTTGGATGAGCGGATACGAATCATCCTTCAGGTCGAAGTAGGCGATGTTGCCGGCATCGGCGTCCGCACGGTATTTCTTGAGGTTGCTCTCGACGGCCTTCCCGAACTCAGGATTCTTTTCTGACATGTTATCGCCGACTGGGTCGCCCTTCGGCCGATACAGGACTAGCACGCAGTTACCCGTGGGCACATGTTCCATGAACAGTGCCCGCATAGCCGACCCGGTCGAGGTGAGGTAAGCTTTAAGGAAGCGGTGGCCAGGCAGACTTCTGGCTGGTAGCTTGTCAAAAATCTGCTTGCGCCATGCGGC
>JAFAPL010000262.1 GCA_019247135.1 Chloroflexota bacterium
ATCAGCATGTAGCCGACGTGCGTGATGCTCGAGTAGGCCATCAAGCGCTTGATGTTCGTCTGAACGATGGCCATCAGGTTGCCCACGGTCATGGTCACGAACGCCAGCACGGCGAACAGGGCGGACCACTCGGCGGCGATGCCCTGCGCGCTCAGCGCGCCGTTGAAGATGCGCAGGATGACGGCGAAACCCGCTGCCTTCGAACCGACGGAGAAGAACGCCGTAGCCGGCGTCGCGGCCCCCTGGTAGACGTCAGGCGTCCACAATTGGAACGGCGCGGCCGCGATCTTGAAGCCGAGTCCCGCCACGAGCATGGTGATGCTCAACAGCGCGGCAGGCGTCGGCGTGCTGCTCAGCAGCCTGGCGATGTCCGCGAGTGTGGTCGCGCCCGTCGACCCGTACAGGAGGGCCATGCCGTACAGCAGCACGGCCGTCGACATGGCGCTCAGAAGAAAGAATTTGATGCCCGCCTCGGTGCTCTTGAGCCCCTGGCCGGCGATCGCGTCGCGTTTGTTCCAGGCAGCCAGGAACGAGAGTCCGAGACTGGTGACCTCGAGCGCCAGGTAGATGGACATCAGCTCGTTGCCCACTGCCATGAGCATCAGGCCAGCCGTGATGAACAGAACCATGACGTAGAACTCGGCTTCGACGGCCTCTTGCCGATCCGCGAACGTCGTGGCGGACAGAATCACGAGCAGCGCCGCGAGCAAGAAGATGGCCTGGAAAAACAGTGCGAAGCCATCGAGTACGAGAAAGCCGCCAAACGCCGTCATTCCGGCGTAGCCACCGATCCAGAGCGAGAAGCACACCCCGAACGCGATCAGCAGACCGAGCGACGAAATCCACATCAATGGCCGTCGGGACAGCCAGTCGGTGATCGCCAGGTCTATGACCAGGACCACGATGGCTGAGATCACCACCGTGAGCACCGGGGCCAGCAGCGCCAGCCCGAGCAGGTAATCGGCTGCGCTGAAGACTGGAAGTGGAACCGAGGTTGGTGTTGGCTGCATTACTGACCCGCCAGGCGAGCAGCAATCGGCGCCACGCCGCCCGCCGACATCTCAGCCACGATAGCTGGCACCACGCCCACGAGCAGCGTCGCCACCGCCAGAATGCCAACTGAAAACCGCTCGCGCCAGATGGCGTCACCGAGATCGACCCACTGCTCGGACAATGGCCCGTAAAACACCGAGCCGAGGCGCCACAGGATGTACCCGGCGGTAATAGCGATGGTAGATACGCACAGGATCGTCGCAAACGGAAACACGCCGTAGCTGCCGATGAAGGTCGTGAACTCGGCCACAAAGCCCGCCAGACCCGGCAGCCCGAGCGACGCGAAGCCCGCCATGAAAAAGACCGTCGCGATGAACGGCATGCGCGCGGCGAGTCCGCGCATGTCGCCGATCTCGCGAGTGTGAGTGCGGTCGTAGACCAGGCCGACCATGCTGAACAGCAGCCCGCTGTAGAGTCCGTGCGCGATCATCACCAGCAGCGCGCCTTGAAAACTCACCTGCGAGAGCGCGGCGATGCCGAGGATCACGTACCCCATGTGGCTGATGCTCGAGTTCGCGATCATCTTCTTCAGGTCGGTCTGAGCGAGCGCCACGTAAGCGCCGTAGATGCTGTTGATCACCGCGAGGATGATCAGCAGCCACTGCCAGTCGTGCGCGGACTGCGGCAGCAGGGTCACGCACAGCCGCAGCAGTCCGTAGCCGCCCATCTTCAGCAGCACGCCCGCAAGCATCACGCTGCCGGCCGTGGGCGCCTCCACGTGCGCATCTGGCAGCCAGGTATGGAACGGGAAGATCGGCACTTTGACCGCGAAACCGATGAACAGCAGGATGAAAGCGAGGCCGCCAAGCGACGCGATGCCGGTGCCGTACTGGGCGAAGTTGAAGCGCGCGATCTCGGGAATACCGAATGTGAGTGGCTGAGGGCCGAACCAGGCCACCAGGAAGATGCCGACGAGCATGAAGCCCGACCCGGCGATGGTGTACAGGATGAATTTGAACGCTGCATACTCGCGGCGAACGCCACCCCAGATGCCGATGATTAGGAACATCGGGATCAGCTCGAGTTCCCAGAAGAGGAAGAAGAGGAACAGATCCCCAGCGGTGAACACGCCCGCCACCGCTGATTCCAGGACGAGAAAGAGCGAGAAGTAGAGCGGCTGGCGAGTCGCGATCCGCCACGATCCAGCGATCGCGCTCAGGCTGAGCAGCGCGTTGAGCCCCACCAGCGGCATGCTCAAGCCATCGACCGCGATGCGGTAGTCGCTCCCGAATGGCAGCCACGGGATGCGCGTTTGGAACTGGTACTGGTCTGATCTGCTCCGGTCGAAGCCGATCAACAGGATCACCGCGAGTACGAAGACGACCGCGGCGAATGCTGTGGCAATGCGCCACGATCGAAGGTTCGGCTGAACTTGAACGTGCGGATCGTGCGGGTCGCTGGGCGCCGAGGCGCCACCCGCCAGTGCCACGACGATGGCGCCGACGAGCGGCAGCCACAACACGAGCTGGAGCAGCACGCGCCCGACGCTCGGATCCAGGATCATGGCCGCGCCGCCAGCCCTGGTCCGATCACCAGCACGATCGCGATGACAGCCAGTCCCGCGAACAGCACCAGGCCGTAGTTCTGAACCCGACCGGTCTGTATCCCGCGCAGGGCGCGCCCGGCCGTGCGAAACGCCTCCGCCACTCCGTTCACGAACCCGTCCAGCAGTTGCCGATCGAAGATCGCGAGCACGGCCGCGATGCCGATCGCCAGGACGTCGATCAGTCGCATGTAGAACTCATCTACGTAATACCGGCGCGCCAGCAGGGTGTACGCGCCGCCGAGGCGCAGCAGCGGCTCGCGTACGAAGGCTCGTGCGCCATACATCAGCCAGGCCGTCACGATGCCCGCGAGCCCCAGCACGGTACCGACGATCGCCAGCGGCAGATTTGCCTGGATGTCCTGATACTGCGCGCCCTCGAGGAACCTCTGAAAACCGTAGTTGCCGACGGGCGAGCCCCAGAACCCGACCAGCACCGCGGGAATCGAGAGGACGACGAGCGGCCCGACCATCCACCAGTCGGTATGCTCGGTCTGGGTATGGGCTGGGACGTGAGACTCGGCGTCGAGCATCGTCGAATGCCTGTGCTCGAGCTCGGCCGCCTCAGGAATTCCTCTGAACGAGCCGTGGAACGTGAGAAAGAACATCCTGAACGTGTAGAAGGCGGTCAGAAACACGGTGATCACGGCGAAAGCGAGCAGGATTGGCCCGGCCCCGGTGGCGGCCGCCGCCAGCACCTCGTCTTTCGACCAGAAGCCTGACAACGGCGGGATGCCCGATAACGACAGGGCCGCCAGACCCATCGTGGCCCACGTCCACGGCAGTCGTTTTCGCAAGCCGCCCATCTCGGTGATGTCGTTGGTGCCGAGGGTATGGATCACGTGGCCCGCGGCAAGGAACAGTAGCGCCTTGAAGAACGCGTGGGTGAACAGGTGGAACATGCCCGCCGAGAGTGAACCCGCGCCGAGCGCGAGCATCATGTAGCCCAGCTGGCTGACCGTCGAGTAGGCGAGCACGCGTTTGATGTCGTTGCTGGCCAGGCCCATGCTCGCGGCAAAGATGGCCGTGAAGCCGCCGATGATGGCCACGACCGTGAGCGCCGCGGGCGATGCCTCGAACAGCGGGAAGGTGCGCGCGACCAGGTACACGCCAGCGGCGACCATGGTCGCAGCGTGGATGAGGGCCGAGACCGGTGTCGGGCCTTCCATCGCATCAGGCAGCCACACGTGCAGCGGGAACTGACCGCTCTTGCCGACGGCGCCGGCGAACACGCACAGACACGCCCAGAAGAGCACCGGCTGGCCGAGCAGGCTGGCGTTGAACAGGTTGCCCGTGTGGTGCTCGACCTGGTCGAACAGCTCGGAGAGCTGCAGCGTGCCGCCGCGGTTCCAGAGGATGATCAGACCAATGAGAAAGCCGACGTCGCCCACGCGCGTGGTGAGGAAGGCCTTTTTCGCGGCGACCCAGGGCGGCAGCAGATGCACGCCGCGCCGCTCCTCCCGGTCATACCAGAAGCCGATCAGCAAGTAGCTACACAGTCCGACGAGTTCCCAGCCGATGAAAAAGAACAGCAGGTTGTTGGCCAGGACGACCGCGAGCATGCTGAAGGTGAACAGCGACAGGTAGGCGAAGAAGCGGCTGTAGCCCGGGTCGTACTCCAGGTGGCCGTGCTCGTCGTGCTCGATCATGTACGAGCGCGAGTACACCTGCACCAGGAAGCTGACGACCGTGACGACCACCAGCATGATGGCCGCCAGTGGATCGACGCCGACGCCCAACCTCAGATATGTCTCGGTCGGTCCGCCGTCGCCTGGCTGCAGGCGCAGCCAGTTCCATTCGTAGTGATCGGTGGCCCCACCCATCACTTGTGGCAAGACCACCAACAGCGCCAGCAATGCCGCGATGCCAACGCAAGCGATGCTGAGCATGGCCGACAGCACCTTGTTGCGGCGCGTGACAAAGACGATATCGATAAACGACAGCAGCGGTAGACCGAGGATGATCAGACCGGTGCCTGCCAGCGTCATGTTCGCGTTTAGCCTTTCATGAGGTCGAGCTGGTCGACCTGAACGGTCCGCCGTTGGCGGTAGATGGCGATGATGATGGCCAGCCCCACCGCTGCCTCAGCGGCGGCCTGGGTGATGATGAAGATGGCGAACATCTGCCCGGCCAGCTCCTGGTCCGAGACGAGGTAGCGGGCGAAGGCGACCATGAGCAGATTCACGCCGTTGAGCATGAGCTCGATGCTCAGCAAGATGGCGATGGCATTGCGGCGTGAGAGCACGCCGTACATGCCCAGCGCAAACAGGATGCTGCCCAGGACAAGGAAGTGCCGCAGCCCAGGAATCAAAAATTCCACACGCACTCCTCGCGCAATGCGACGTTCCCCGCGAGTCTCCCGTGGGAGTCTTCTCCCCCGTCGCTCCGCGCGGATCTCTGCCGTGCTTCTTCTCCCCCGTCGCCCTGGGATAGGGCGAGGGGGGCCGGGGGGGTGTGGGTCGACCCCGCGCAGCGGCCCACGACGGACTCCGCGCAGCCCAGCTTCATTCTTCTTTCGCGATCACGATCGCCCCAATCAGCGCCACCGTCAGCAACAACGACGCAATCTCAAACGGCAACACGTATCGCGTCAGCATGAGCCCACCGATCGACTCGGCCGTGGGAATGTCCAGCAGCGTGTCCCGCACATGCCACTGAGTGGTGATAACCACGATGATCGACACGACCCCGACCCCGATCGACACGAGCAGCGCACCCACCTGCTGGCCACGTCCGACGACCCCGGGCACGTCGATCTGCCCAGGCGTCATGAAGATCGCAAAAATGATCAGCACCATGATCGCGCCGACGTAGACCACCAGCTGGGTCACCGCCAGAAAATCAGCCCCCAGCAGCGCGTACATCATCGCGACCGCGCCAAGGACGGTCGTGAGCGCCAGGGCTGCGCGGACCAGGTTCGTGATCCGCGCCACCATCATGTACGCCGCCGCGATGCTGGCGATGGCGCCCACCCAGAAGGCCAGACTGCCGACGAACGTCGTGAACGGATCGGTCGTGCCGAGCCCGATCAACTGACGCCCCCGCGCTTCAGCCGAGACCGCGACGTCGCGCCGCAACGGCATTCATCACAGGAAAGCCCGCCTGTGCAACCTACCAGCAGCTCTCCTGCTGACAAAACGCTGCGAATCGACGGCCGCCGCGCGGCGGCACTGCACACGCCTGCTCCGAGCATCAACCTTTGCTGGCCGGCGGCTGCCAACCGCTCGCCTTGAGCCGTGCTCGATACACCTTTGCCCGGTCGGCCGGCGGGAGCTTCTTGAGATCCTCATCGCTGATGGTCAAAGGATCGTAGTCCGTCGGCGCAGCCGAAGCAGTCGGCGCAGCCGCGCTAGCCGCTGCCGACGCGGCGCTTGCATCCGCGCCCTGGCCGCTGGCGACTGCCGCCGCCGGCGCGGCGGCTGGCGAGCCCACCTGGTTGCCTGATGCCGAGTCGCTGACCGCGGCAGCCGTGGCCCCAGTTGCCTGGCCGGCGACCGGTCCAGCCGCGCCGCGCGCGGCGGTCGTAGACGGTACAGGCCGAGCAGCCGCGGGGGCCGCCGCGGCGCGTGCGGCCGCCGGCGTGGCCCCAGCCGCCCGGGCTTCCGCTCCGCGCCCGCGCTTCACGCCCTGAATGTGTTCCATGCCCGCGTCGATCTCGGGCGTGCCGGCGATGCGCAGCTCGTACATGTCGTACACGAGATCTTGCGTGCGCTCGAAGGCGGCCATTTCGAAGTCGGGCGCCATCGTGATGGCTCGGAAAGGACACGCCTCGACGCACAGCGCGCACTCGATGCAGCCGGCCATGTCGATGTCGAA
>JAFAPL010001098.1 GCA_019247135.1 Chloroflexota bacterium
GACGGCAGCGACGCCGAAAACGATCGGCTCATCGATCAGATGGTCTCCGACGGCACCCTCATCCACCTGAATGAGGACCGCCTGCCGAACTGCTACCTGCATCGTTCGAACCCGCAGGACGTCGCGCGTACCGAGCACCTCACCTTCATCTGCTCCGAGCAGCCCGAGGACGCAGGCCCGACCAATAACTGGATGAGCCCATCCGACGCGCGTGACAAGGTCTGGCCGCTGTTCAACAACGCCATGCGCGGCCGCACTATGTACGTGGTGCCGTACATCATGGGGCCCGTCAGCTCGCCGTACGCCAAAGTGGGCGTCGAGATCACCGACAGCGCGTACGTGGTCGCCAACATGCGCATCATGACCCGCATGGGCCAGGTGGCGCTCGATCGCATCAACGCTGGCGCGAACGACTGGGTACCAGGCCTGCACTCGCTCGGCGATCTCTCCCCGGACCGTCGCTTCATCATGCATTTTCCCGAGACGCGCACCATCTGGAGCGTCGGCTCGGGTTACGGCGGCAATGCCCTGCTTGGGAAGAAGTGCTACGCGCTGCGGATCGCGTCCACGATGGGTCGTGACCAGGGCTGGCTCGCCGAGCACATGCTCATTCTTGGCCTCGAATCACCCGACGGCGACGTCACGTACATCGCGGGCGCGTTTCCGTCCGCCTGCGGCAAGACGAACCTGGCTATGCTCAAGTCGCCCTTCGAGTCCGAAGGTTGGCGCGTGTGGACGGTCGGGGAAGACATCGCCTGGCTGAACGTCGGGCCCGACGGCCGACTGTGGGCCATCAATCCCGAGTCGGGCTACTTCGGTGTTGCCCCGGGCACCAACCGCAAGACCAACCCTAACGCCATGGACGCCGTCAGCCATGACTCCATCTTCACCAACGTGGCGCTCACTGATGACGGCGGCGTCTGGTGGGAAGGCTTCGACGGGCCCGTTCCCAATCACGTGACTGATTGGCAAGGCCGCGCGTGGACGCCCGCTTCGGGCACCAAGGCCGCTCATCCGAACTCTCGCTTCACCACCCCGGCCGTCAACAACCCGGTCCTGTCCTCGCACTGGGAGGACCCGCAGGGTGTGCCGATCAGCGCAATCCTGTTCGGTGGCCGACGCGCGCGCACCATCCCGCTGGTTTACAAGTCATTCGACTGGGAACACGGCGTATTCATGGGTGCGACCATGGCGTCCGAAACGACAGCTGCCGCGACCGGTGCGGTGGGCGTGGTGCGGCGCGACCCGATGGCCATGCTGCCGTTCTGTGGCTACAACATGGGCGACTACTGGGCGCACTGGCTGAACGTGGGCCAGAAGGCTTCCAATCCACCAGCCATCTTCCAGGTCAACTGGTTCCGCACGGACGATGAGGGGCACTACATCTGGCCAGGCTTCGGCGAGAACATGCGTGTGCTGCGCTGGGTGCGCGATCAAGCGTTGTCGACTTCGCGCAACGGCCACGTCGACAGCCGTGAGACGCCCATCGGCATCGTGCCCACGCCTGAAGCCGTCGGCGCCAGTGATCTTGGCCTCTCACGTCAAAATGCCGAGACGCTGTTCGCGATCGATCGCGACGACTGGCTGCGCGAAGCTGAAGACCAGGGTGAGTTCCTCAGGAAGTTCGGCGATCGGCTGCCGCCAGCCATCCGTCGGCAACACCAGGCCCTGCAGCAGCGCCTCTCGCCCGTTACGGTCTAAGGTTTCTACGTGAAGATTGCAGTGGTCGGCGGCGCCGGGCGGGTCGGCGCAACCACGCTGTTCCAGTTGCTGCTCGAAGGTGTCGCCCAGGAGCTCGCTGTCGTCGACGTAGTCGGCGAACGTGCTGAAGGTGAGATGCTCGACCTGCTGCATGGCAGCCACCTGTCCGCACGGATCAAGGTGTCGGGTCCGGACTACGCCGCGTGCGAAGGCTCGGACTTCGTCATCATCACCGCGGGCATTCCCCGCAAGCCCGACGAGACGCGTCTCGATCTGCTGAAGAAAAACGTCGACAACCTCCGCGACAACGTCTTGCCGACCCTCTCGCGCTACGCGGGGAACGCGTTCATCATCATGGTCGCCAACCCGGCCGACGTGCTGACGTACCAGGCGGCGATCCATGGGGCATTCCCGCCCGAGCGAGTGATCGGTACGGGAACCCTGCTCGACTCGACCCGTCTGCGCTCGTTGTTGGGTGACCGACTGGACGTCGACCCGCGCCAGGTGTACGCCTACATGCTCGGCGAGCACGGCGACAGCCAGTACCCGTACCTGTCGGGTGCGAGCATCGCGGGGATTCCTCTGGACAAGTTTCCCGGGTACTCGAAGCAGATGGTCGAGGAGGTCGTCAACCACACGCGCTTCGGCGGCGCAGAAGTGATCAAACGCAAAGGCGGCACGTTCTACGCGGTCGCGCCGATGATCGTGGAGCTGGTGAAAGCCATCAAGGACGATACGCACCAGGTGCTGCCGGTCTCGACGCGGCTCAATGGTGAGTTCCTGGACATGCGCGACGTGGCGCTTTCGTTGCCATGCGTGATCGGCAAACGAGGCCGCGTGAAACTCGTCCCGCCGCCGCTGTCGGACGAGGAGAAGCAGGGACTGCTGAACAGTTACAAAGTGCTGCGCGAAGCGCTGGAGTCGGTCGGTCTCTGAGTTCTCGAGCCTGGAGCCGACGGCCCCGCCTCGGCGCAACCCACAGGGTGGAGCCGACGGCCCCGCCTCGGCGCAACCCGCAGGGTGGAGCCGACGGTCAGATTCGAACTGACGGCCAACCGCTTACAAGGCGGTTGCTCTACCCCTGAGCTACGTCGGCAGACCCGAAGAGTATAGGCGGCGAGGAGCGCTCTCCCACCGACGTGGCGGTGGCTGGCACGCTGCCTGCGCAGTCGGGTCACGTGAGCTCTTCTCTGCCGCCGCAGGCTAGTCGCTCGGTCGCGATCGGGCTATTCGACTCGGAGAATGCCGCCCGACGCGGCGTGCAGGCACTCGCCACACGCGGCGTCTCGGAGCGGCAAGTCGGTGTGCTCGTGCCCGGCGCGACGCCGAGCGAGGGGAACGTGCCCGGGGCGGACGTCAGCGGTCTACTGATGCTGGCGAACCAGGCGGGCGACGTGAGCGGCGTCCTGGTGAACATGGGTGTGCCCGAAGGTGAAGCGCGCTTTTACGCCAACGAAGTCGCCGCCGGTCGCACGCTGGTCGTGGCGGATGCGGGTCAGAATTATGCAAACGCGCGCGAAGCACTGCTCCAGAGCGGCGCGTATGACGTCCAATCGCGCGGGTCAGAGCTCGCTCGGGCGGACGGGGCTGGGGTCAGCGGTGGCACCGGTGCTCGTCCTGTCGATCTGACCAGCGAGTGGACGGACGTCGCCTCGCGATACGAGATGTTGTTCGGCCAGCATTACGGCACGACTGACCTGACCTGGGATCAGGTCGAGCCCGTCTACCGCTACGCATGGGAAGCAGCGAACACGACCGGGATGCGCGGCCGCCCGTGGTCGGAAGTCGAAGCCGACCTTCGCCGCGACTGGGACTCTTCTCCGCGCGGCTTCGCCTGGGACGTCGCAAGCGGCCCCATCCGTGACGTGTGGGAGGACGTCGCCGCCGAAGCCAGCACCGGTGCCGAAGGTGGCCAGGACCGTCGCATTCCGCGTCAGGGCACCGACCAGTCCGTTCCCGCGCGCGACGTGGTCCCGCCAGGCGCCATCTCCTAGAATACGAAAGCTCTTTTTCTTAGCCCTTGATCAAGGAAACGAGGGCACCACCCAGGGTGGGGTGGCCGAGTGGTTAATGGCAACGGTCTGTAAAACCGTCCGACGGAAGTCGTACGCAGGTTCGAATCCTGCCCCCACCACCCATCCTGAACTCAACTTGCGGTCAACCGTCCCATAGCGGCATGTCGGACGAAGGGCTCCGTGCTGCCCAAGGTACCTTGTGGCGAAAACAAGGTACCTGGCGGCTACCTGTCACGACCCGACGGTGATCACTGGCGGCAGGCCGCCCCAAGCTCAGGTTCGAGTGGCCGAGCATGCCCGTGATTTCGCGCTCGCTGACTCCCGCCGCCAGTAGCCGTGTGGCGCAGCTATGACTGAGGTCGTGTGGGCGAAGGTGGCGCTCCGGGCTGCACGCGCCCGCACGCGCTACAGGTCGGATTCGACCTGCTTGGCGCTGATCGGCTCTCCCAGAGGGCAGCCGAGACTACGGGATCATGGACAACAGCGCTCTTGCAGTGTCGGAAAGGTCGGGGCGCAGTAGATAAAAGCTCCAGACGCCGCGCTTGAAGCTGGTTACAAGCCCCGCCTCCTTGAGCTTCGCTAAGTGGTGGCTGATAGTCGGTTGACCCAGGTCGAGGGCGGCCGTGAAGTCACACACGCAGATCGGTTCGGTCGCCAGTTTGAGGAGGTGCAGCATCTGGACGCGGGTCGGGTCAGCCATCGCCCTGAAAAGTGCGGCCAGATCGTCAGCGTGCGCTTCGCCAATCAAAGGCGCGACAGGTTGGCAACAGCCTTTGACACGCTCAGGCACGTAGTCGTGGAGCTGCGTGTTCAGGGCCACCGCCTTCATTCTAGCCAATGCATTGACACCTGTCGATGCATGCGCTACCTTCAACGCATCGACAACTACCGATGAAAGGATGCAGAAGATGCCCTGCGATTGTCCGTGCGGGACTCGTCCCGGACTGAGCGCTTCGACATCACGGAGATCGACATGAACCAGCCCAACACAGCGGGCCCGCCCGCCAGAGATCCGACGACACTGCGCGAGGCTGTCCGCGCCCGATATGCCGCCGCAGCAACAGCAGTCTCCCAACCGACACCCACGCGAGCAGAAGACGCTCTCTCAGTGTTGGACACTGGCGGCTGCTGCGGAGCGTCGGACTCATCGAGTTGCTGCGGGACCGCAGATCGAAGCATCGTGACGCGCGATCTGTACGCCGTTGACGAAGTCGCTGACCTTCCAGTCACTGCGGTTCTTGCCTCCCTTGGGTGTGGTAATCCCACTGCCCTGGCAGAGCTTCGGCCTGGCGAGACAGTGCTCGATCTTGGATCGGGTGGCGGTATTGACGTTCTACTGTCCGCTCGTCGAGTGGGCCCGAGTGGCTTCGCGTACGGCCTGGACATGACCGACGAGATGCTGTCGGTTGCCGAACGCAACAAAGCGCAGGCGGGCATCCACAATGTGCGATTCCTCAAGGGAGAGATCGAACACGTACCGCTGCCTGACCACTCAGTGGACGTGGTGATCTCTAACTGCGTAATAAACCTGAGTGCCGACAAGGCCCAGGTGCTCCGCGAGGCATGGCGTGTGCTCAAGGCTGGTGGCCGATTCGCCGTGTCCGATGTGGTCGTGCAGGGTGAACTCCCGCCCGAAATTCGCGCGAGCATGGAGCAATGGGTCGGTTGCGTCGCGGGCGCTCTGGAGGACGGAGCCTATCGACAACTGCTGGCCGACGCAGGGTTCCACGACGTGAGTGTTGAGGTCACCCGCGTTTACGATGCGCCCCAGGGTGACACTTCGGCCGCGTACGCAAGCAGCGTTGGTGGGCGACTGGTGAGCGCGTTCGTCCGCGCTACAAAGCCAGTGACGACGCCTTAGCCCAGGGTGGCTCAGGTGCTCCGTAAGGTCGCCGCTGAGTTCATCGGCACCGCGTTTCTGCTCGTCGCAATCATCGGCTCTGGTATAGCCGCGCAGAACCTAAGCCCCAGCGACACAGGATTGGAGTTGCTCGAAAACGCCGTCGCAACTGGTGCCGCCCTAGTGGCCATCATCCTCGCTGTGGGTTCTCTATCAGGAGCGCACCTCAACCCCGTGATCAGCGGCGCTGACGCACTGTTCCGTGGTATGCGGCGCGGCGAGTTGGCACCGTATCTCGCCGCGCAGTTCGGCGGGGCCGTAGTCGGGGCGATCATCGCCAACTTGATGTTCTCCCAACCTATTGTAAGTGTTTCAACTCATATACGAGGCGGGCCAGGCCTGTGGCTGAGCGAGGTCCTCGCAACCTTTGGCCTGCTGATGGTGGTTTTCGGCCTGACCCGAACAGGCCGCACCTCAGTGGCACCTTTTGCGGTCGGTGCCTACATAACGGGGGCTTACTTCTTCACATCGTCCACGAGCTTCGCCAATCCAGCGGTCACGCTTGCGAGGACTCTCTCCAACACGTTTGCGGGCATTGCTCCAGTGTCGGTGGTGCCGTTCGTGCTTGCGCAGATCGTCGGCGCGGCGCTCGCGTGCCTCACGGTACGGCTCCTCTGGCCGCGTGCTGCGGACCGTGCTCAGACGGTAGTCGTACCCCATGGCGGAGATGTTGGCGCGTTGGAGGTCACACGTGCCTGAGGCCGGAGCAAGGAAAAGAGTGTTGTTCCTTTGCACGCATAACTCGGCGCGCAGCCCGATGGCCGAAGGGTTGCTGCGTGCGCTCGGCGGCGGTCGCTTCGAGCCCTTCTCCGCAGGGACCGAGGCGACGCGAGTACGTCCACTGGCAATCCGCGCGATGGCCGAACTCGGGATTGACATCTCCGATCAGCACAGCAAGACCCTGGATCGGTATCGCGACCAGCCGTTTGACACCGTAATTACCGTGTGCGACCAAGCCAACGAGACGTGCCCAGTCTTCCCTGGTGCCAGGGCGCGGCGACACTGGAGTTTTCCAGACCCGAGTCAGGCGTTAGGCGACGAAGATCAGCAACTGTCCGTCTATCGCGAGGTACGTGACGGCATCCGCGAGCGTATCGAGAGCGAGCTTCTCGGAGGGCAGTCAGCGACCGGACCAGTCGTGCGCGCGGCCAATCGTGGGGACGCGGCAGCGATTGCGCGTGTGTTCAACCAGGGTATCGAAGATCGTGTTGCCACCTTCCAGACCCTGCGGCGCAGCGTTGTCGATATCGAGCGTTTGCTTGCCGAGCGGACTGGTCGCTTCCCCACGATCGTGGTGGAGATTGACGGCGAGGTCGTCGCATGGGCTAGCGCAGGCATGTACCGTTCCCCGCCCTGGTACGAACGCATCGCCGAGCACTCTGTGTACGTAGATCGCGCGCATCGCGGCGGTGGCATCGGCCAGGCGGCGCTCGCGGCACTGTGTCAGGAGGCCGAACGATTGGGTTTCTTGAAACTCGTTAGCCGCATCTTTCCAGAGAATGACGCGAGCCGTGCGTTGCACCGCAAAGTCGGTTTTCGCGAAGTGGGGACCTATCACCGTCACGGCAAGCTGGATGGAGTGTGGCGCGATTGCGTGATCGTCGAGAAGTTGCTGGGCGAGGCAGCGAGGAGCGAGTTGGAGTCACCCTAGCGGCCAATACACGGAGGACCATGTGATCGAGGCGGCTGGTGGCCCGCAGACACGCATTATCACTCGCCACAGTGAGGTACCTGGCAAGGTAGCCTCAACCGGAGACCGAGGGGGACGGGCTGAGACAGGACAGGAGGCTCGAGGTGGACAACGGTCGAGCCAGGCCGGTGCGAACTGTAAGGCGGTCGCACGGAAGTGCTACTCAGGTTCGAATCCTGCCCCCACCACCCGCTGACGGCATCACCGACGAGCACGGCGGCGGCATCGCGGACACGCCGCCTTCGGACCGCTGCGCTTCAGGACACGCTCCCTCTTTTTGTCGGTGTCGGGCCATACGCGCACCAGGTGAACAGCGATCCCGGCCGCGAGTGCCTGCGCGACCAGGCGGGCGCCATGTCCTCGCGCGTGCAGCGCTACGCGGCGGTCGATGTCCACCGACCAGCCGAGGTAATGCTGAGCCCGAAAGATCGGTCGATCGAAGTGGAGCAGATAGCAGCCCTGCACTCAGGCGCGACTGTAGGGCATCTGCCCAATGCTCTTCCGGATTTCGTCTGATGCGCCCCGCGGAACAGGGACAAACCTGCGCTCTGTTCTTGATAGAATCGGGGGCTGGCTGGCCCATGTAGCTCAGTGGTAGAGCACACCCTTGGTAAGGGTGAGGTCGTGAGTTCGATCCTCACCATGGGCTCTGGTCACAGATAGGAACACACACAAGAGATGGCCAAGAAAGCAGATCGCGTGTTGATCACGCTGGCGTGTGCGGACTGCAAGGAGCGCACGTATCACTCGGAAAAAAACAAGCGCAACGATCCTGATCGGATTGCGCTGCAGAAGTATTGTCCGCGCTGCAGGCGGCATACGGAGCATCGCGAGACGCGCTGAGCCGCCGCGCGTCGTCGACTTGGCTGCCTTGTGGCAGGAATGCTATAAGGCGGCGGTCGGAGACAATTGCACACGTACAGGGGCGTAGCTCAGTTGGTAGAGCGCCGATCTCCAAAATCGGATGCCGGGGGTTCGAGTCCCTCCGCCCCTGCTACATTGAGCGGGCTCAGCGCAAGCTTTCGCCAGCCGAACTGGGCCGCCGTACGGCGCTGGTGACAGTTTGCGCAGCACACGTCGCACTTCGCCATTTCGGCTTCGATCTGCGGCCAGCCTGAGTAGCGGGACAGCAAGCGGCCGACCTCGATCGCTTTTTCAGCGCGATCACGATGGTCGAACTGCAGCACGATAAGGTCGCTCTCGCCGCAATCGACGCACGGATGCGCCGAAAGGTATTCCACAATGCGCCGTATATTCGCGATGGCGTACTCGACGTTGTGGCGTCTCGCGCTGGCGATGTAGCGGTCGCGATTGCGTTCGTAGTGCCCGCGGTTCCACGCGGCGTGGCAGGCGCGACCAGTAGCTGTGGCGTACGCCGCTTGCTCGGTTCTTGAAGCTGAACGCTTCGAGCGGCTTGAGTTCCCCACATCTCGCGCAGAGTTTTTGACAACTCCCCTCATGCATGTCACAGTGTAGAACACAAGTTCTAACGTTCAGGGGAGTTTTTGTACACATGATCGAGGTCGTGCCGTTCGGCGGCTTCAAGCCGCAACTGCTGCAATTCCTGAGTGAACTGAGCGCCAACAACACGCGCGACTGGTTCCAGGCGCACTACACCGACTACCAGGCTGTGCTCGTCCAGCCCGCGAAAGAGTTCGTGCTCGCCATGGGCGACGTGCTCCCAGAGCTGGGTGAGGACATCCGTGCAGAGCCGAAGGTCTATGGGTCGATTCTGCCCATCACTCGCGACACGCGGTTTTCGAAGGACAAGACGCCGTACAAGACGCATCTCGACCTGTGGTTCTGGCAGCCCATCGACGACGCGCCCAGTCGTGAGTGTCCAGGCTATTACTTGCGCATCTTGCCGGAGGCGCTGATGCTCGGGGCAGGCATGCACAGGTTCTCGGACCGGGCGCAGGCGGCATTTCGTCGCGCGGTTCAGGAGCCAGCGCACGCCGAAAACCTCGCCCGAACGACACGACAGCTGGCCGAGAGCGGTTACGAACTGGCGGGGGAGACATTGAAGCGCCCGGCGAACGGGAATGACTGGCTGAAGTACACCGGCCTCCACGCCAATCAGACGTTTCCCGTGCCAGACGACTTTTATAGCGAGCGCCTGACGCAATGGTGTCTGGAGCACTACCGTCGGCTGGCACCATTACAGCAATGGCTCGTCGAGATTCTGCGCGAATGATGGCGCGCGCGGGCGGCCGCGCGGAAACGCCAGCCGAACGCGGCGAGCCGCGCACGTTCTCAGCCGAGGAGCGCCTGTTGCGCGACCTGCTGATCGTGGTGCGCATCCTGGCGGCGCTGTTCGCGTATCTCGGCGTCCTGTCGGGGCTGGCGATCGCGCTGTTTTTGCTCGGTGCGTTCGTGGTGCCGGGGGCGCGCGAAGGCCCGCTCGCGCTGCTCGGTCTGGGCGTCGCCGAAGGCGGCGCGATGGCCGCGGTGCTGCTGATCTGGCACAAGATCGATCGGCAGCGACTGGCCGCGCTCGGGCTGGCGGGGCCGAGGCCACGGGCGCGCAGGCAATGGCTGCGCGGGGCAGCCATCGGCGGACTGATGATGGGCGTGGTCGTGCTGGGCTGGTACACACTCGTGGACGGGGCGACCTGGAGCACCAACCCCGACGCGGGCCGGGCGACGATCGCTCTGGTCGTGGGCCTCGTCGGCTTCGTGGTTCAGGGGCCGAGCGAGGAGGTGCTCTTCCGCGGCTACATCCTGGAGAACGTACGCCGCCGCTGGGGGGTGGCCTGGGCGATCGGTGTCTCGGCGCTCGCGTTCGCCGTCATGCACGCGTTCAACGCCAGCTTCGGGCTGCTCCCGTTCGTCAACCTGGTGCTCTTCGGGGTGGCGACTGCCGTGTACAAACTCAGAGTGGATGGCGGCCAGTTGTGGGGCGTCTTTGCCATCCACACCGTGTGGAATTGGCTCCAACAGGTCGTCTTCGGCTTGCCCAACAGCGGCAATGCGTCCGTGTCGGCAAACACGCTCTTCAGCGTGCAGCCGAACATGGCGCTACCCGACGCGATGTGGGGTGGCGGCTTCGGGCCAGAAGGCACCCTTGCGACGACACTGGTGCTGATCGGCCTGATCGCGGCCGTCACGCGCTTGCAGCGCGCTACGCCAGCTCGCTGAGGCCGACCGTTTGAGACGGAACCTGCTCTTCGCTGCGCAGCCGCTGCGCAATGCGGCGGGCAAACAGCAGACCGTCGACCGCGCGCTGATCCGTCGAGAGCATCTCGTGCGGCGCACAGGTCGTAACTCGCACGCCCTCAGCCGTCATCACGCATGAGCAGTTGCGGCTCAACGCTTCAAGGAGTTCGAGGGCTTCAGTTTGGGTGCCGTGCCACAGCACGTTTGCTGCCATGTGGGTTGTCACCTCCGTACGGGCCCGACACGTTACACCGCCTCGATCACCGCCGAGGCCCGCGGCCACTTACTGTTACCAAACGCAACAAGCGTGCCAGTAAAACGACGTTTGTAAACGCAATTGGCGTCGCAAGAGCATGTGATATAGTTCTGTGCTGTCGCCGCAGGCGATTCGCTGTCGGAGAAATCCGACTCTTGTCGCAACCGCCCGCAACGCGCGAGCGGCCATAGACTCAATCGAACACCATTTTCTGGGGTCGGCTAAACACCCGAACTGCTGACCAGCGCAAGCTGTCAGTGGGGCCACCTTGGGGTGGTGTTTTCTGTTGTCCTCTGTCGGGCCCGCGGCCCTCAATAACACGCCCGCGTGTCGGGAGGTCTATGCGTTGCACACATCCTCGCTCCAAATACCGAATGCCATCTGGGCCTCCGCTGGCGCGGCGGAAGGTGATACCGAGCTAAACGCGTTCGATAACGCGCTGCTCGCGGCCAGGGTCGGCAATCTCAACCTGATCCGCGTCAGCAGCGTCCTGCCCCAGGACGCCGCCGTTCTTCAAGAGCCACCCGACATCACGCCGGGTTCGCTCGTTCCCACGGTCTATTCTGTCCACGTCTCAGCAACTCCTGGCGATACTATCGCCGCCGCGGTTGGGATCGGTGTTGCCCACGGGTCCCACGGGATGATCTACGAGTCGCATGGCACCTCCCTCAAAGAGGTCGAAGCGACCGTACGCCAGATGATCGACGAAGGCTTCGCCCGACGCGGGCTCCGCCTCAAAGAGGTCATCGTTCGCTCGATCGAGCACAAGGTCGAACGGATTGGCTGCGCTGTCGCGGCCGTAGTCCTGTGGTGGAGGTGAACCCTATGCAAGCGATTGGTCGCCACATCATCCTCGAAATGTGGGGCTGTCAGAATCTGAATTCGGTGGACGCGGCCGAGCGGGCCCTGCGCGAGATGGTGGACGCCCTGGATGTCCATCTTCTGGACCTGCGGGTGTATCCGTTCAGCCCGGTCGGAGTCACGGGCATCGCCATCGTCTCTGAAAGCCACCTGGTCATCCATACGTGGCCCGAGCACGGCTATGCCGCTGTCGACATCTTTACCTGCGGTGCCCCGCGCGACCCGCGAGATGCCGTGCGGGTGCTCAAACAATATTTCCAGCCCGAACGGATCGGCGTCATGGAGATCAACCGAGGGCAACTGGAGTTGCCCGAGGATGCGCTCGACGCCGCCCCGGTCAGACCTGTGCCGACCCCACCAGCGGAGCGCAGGTCGTCGCGTCGGACCCGCGCGCCAGCGCTCTCGGCCTGACCCGCGGTGGACGAGTGGTTCGCCGAGCCCCCGTACGCCGGTATCGAGCAGCGGTATCGCATTCGCGCGCGTATTCACGCGCAAACGACCCCCTGGCAAACCCTCGAGGTTCTCGATCTCGAGGGGCCGGGTCGGGCCCTCATCCTCGGCGGCACGCTTCAGACCAGCGTGGGCGAGGATTTCTCGTATCACGAGCCCCTGGTGCACATTCCGCTCTTCGCGCATCCGAGCCCGCATCGGGTCCTGATCATCGGCGGCGGGGACGGCGGCGCATTGCGGCACGTGTTGATGCATGCGAGCGTCGACCGCGCGCTCGAGGTGGAGATTGACGGCGCGGTTGTCGAAGTCTCGCTGCAGTACCTGCCCGAAATCAGCGGCGGCGCCTACAACGATCGGCGAACCGAACTGAAGATCCAGGACGGCATCAAGTTCGTCGCCGAAACGACCGAGCGGTTCGACGTGATCCTGATCGACTCGACGGATCCAGTGGGACCCGCCGCGGGGCTGATCTCTCGTTCGTTCCTCCAGGACGCGCGCCGAGCGCTGGCGCCAGGCGGCCTGGTCGCGATGCAGTGCGGCTCGCCCATCAGTCAGGCACGCGAGTGGATCGGGACCGCGCGGGCGTTCAGGCGAGGATTTCCCATCGCGCGTCCCTACCTCGGGTACGTTCCGATTTATCCGGGCATGCTGTGGAGCTGGATCATCGGGTCGGACGAGGTCGATCCCGTCAGGCTGGACGAGGTGAGCACCAACGCGCGGCTCGATCCGATGCGATCGTTGCTCCGCATCTACAACCCTGGCATGCACCGCGCCGCCTTCGCCCTGCCGACCTTCATGCACACCATGCTGCAGATGACCGAGCGGGACGGAGCTCCAAGTGTCGATGACCTTCGCGCCGCCGGCCATCCGCTTCCTGGCGTCATCGGCTGACCCGCGCCAGGGTCGGGACGGCTGGTCCTCGACTCAGGCTGCCGAAAAACTCGCCGCCGCGGCGCTGTTCGGGGCGCCGCTCGACCTGACCGAGTCCTTCCGGTCGGGAGCGCACGGCGGACCGTCGGCGGTCCGCTATATGTCCGAGTCGCTCGAGACCTACAGCCC